>JAJYSQ010000176.1 GCA_021793495.1 Actinomycetes bacterium | reverse complement strand
GCCTGACTCGGGTACCCAACCCGCTGGAGTTCGGTATCACGATTGTCGGTGATGATGGCCGGGTGGAGCGGTTCCTGGAGAAACCCACGTGGGGGCAGGTCTTCTCCGACACGGTGAACACCGGGATCTACGTCATGGAGCCGGAGGTGTTCGACTACGTCGCCGCTGGCGAGCAGGTGGACTGGTCCAACGACGTGTTCCCACAGCTGATCGCCGAAAACCGGGCAGTGTACGGCTACGTGGCCGACGGCTACTGGGAGGACGTCGGGACCCTCGAGTCGTACCTGCGCGTGCAGGCCGACGTGCTCACCGGTCGGGTCGACACCGAGATCGACGGCTTCGAGATCTCACCGGGCGTGTGGGTCGGTGAAGGGGCTGAGGTGGACCCGGCGGCGGTGTTGCACGGCCCGCTCTATATCGGCGACTACGCGAAGGTCGAGGCCGGAGTGGAGCTGCGCGAGTTCACCGTCCTGGGCAGCAACGTGGTCGTCCGTCAGGGAGCGTTCTTGCACCGAGCGGTGGTGCACGACAACGCGTTCATCGATCAGCACACGAACATCCGGGCGGCGATCATCGGACGGAACACCGACGTGATGCGTGGCGCACGGGTCGAGGAGGGGGCGGTCATCGCTGACAACTGCGTGGTCGAGGAGGAAGTGGTCGTCCACCCGGGGGTCAAGGTGTACCCCTCGAAGGTTCTCGAGGCCGGGGCCATCGTCAACAAGAGCGTGATCTTCGAGTCGCGTGGGCAGAGCACGCTGTTCGGCCCCCGCGGGGTTTCTGGCATCGTCAACGTCGAGATCACCCCCGAGCTGGCCGTACGGTTGGCCAGCGCGTACGCCACCACGATGCGCAAGGGATCCACCGTGGTCACCGGCCGGGACCACAGCCGGGCGGCGCGGGCCTTCAAGCGCGCGGTGATCGCCGCGCTGACCTCCGCGGCGATCGACGTGCAGGACCTGGAGACCGTGCCGATGCCGGTGATGCGCGCCCACACCGCGCGCACCGGGGCTGGGGGGGTCTACCTGCGGACTTCCCCCGGGCGCCAGGACAGCGTGGACATCGTGTTCCTCGACGAGGCTGGGGCCGACCTGTCGGCGGTGGACCGGCGCAAGGTCGAGCGGGTCTACGCTCGCCAGGAGTTCCGTCGGGCCTTTCCCGGTGAGATCGGCGAGCTGTCCTTCCCGACCCGCGCCGTCGAGGAGTACGCCCGAGCCGTCCTTGACTCGGTCAACGTCGCCGGGGTGACCGAGTCCGGCCTGAAGGTCGTGGTGGACGCCGGTAACGGTGCGGCCGCACTGGTTCTGCCGTCCCTGCTCGGTGGGCTGGGGGTCGAGGTCCTCACGGTCAACACCGGCCTGGACGAGTCCACGCCCACCGTCGACGCCGAGCACCGACAGGCCGCGCTGGCCCGGCTCGGCGAGCTCGTGCCGTCCTCGCGAGCCGGGTTCGGCGTGCTGTTCGATCCGGTCGGCGAGCGAATCGAGGTCGTGGACGAGACGGGCCGGGCGATCGATGGCTCCCGGGCCCTGCTGGTGGTGATGGACCTGGTGGCAGCGGAGAACCGGGGGTGTCGAATCGCGCTGCCCGTGACCACGACCCGGGTGGCCGAGGCGGTGGCCCGGTTCCATGGTGTGCAGATCGCCTGGACGACGACCTCGCCCGACGACCTGTGCCGGATGGCCGCAGAAGACGGGGTGCGTCTGGCCGGCGACGGGCAGGGAGGTTTCATCATTCCCGAGCTCGGCCCGATGATCGACGGGTTGGCCGCCTTCGTCCGGCTGGTCGGACTGGTAGCCCGCACCAAGCTCCCCTTGTCGGGGATCGACGCCCGGATCCCACAGTCCTACCTGGTGCGCCGAAGCGTGCCGACGCCGTGGGCAGTGAAAGGATCGGTGATGCGTCGGGTGGTCGAGGAGGCGCATGAGCGTCAGGTGGACACTACCGACGGGATCCGGGTGATCGAGCCGGACGGGTCCTGGGCGCTGGTCATCCCCGACCTCAGCCGACCGGAGACCTACGTCTGGGCGGAGGCCGCGGATCACGAGACCGCCGAGAGGCTCTTGGCCCACTGGGGGGCGCTGGTTGAGCGGTCCGAAGGGCGAGCGGTGCCACGATAGGCGGGTGCACCCGACCACGGACGACTCCTCGGACCCCGGGCGCGTGGACTCGTCGTTGTCGTTGCTCACGCGGCTGACCGCCGAGACCCTGGATCCTGGGTACGCGCACGCCGCCGCCCGACGTGCCCGGGCGCAGGTGGCCTGTCCGGACGGCTCCGCCCAGCCGCACGCGAGTGGGCTCCGCACCCGGTCGGGACGGGCGGTGCTGGGTCCTCGCGGGCTGCGACTCCTCGGACTCATCGGGGTGAGCGTCCTGCTCACCGTGGCGGCGGTGCACGAGCGGGACCGGGCCGCGGCGGTGGCCGCCGAGCACCGTGGGCTGGTCACCGAGGTCGAGAAGCGGCTGGCTGGAGTGGACCGGTTGGCCGCCCAGGTGGGTGTGGTGCGGACCCAGGTCTCCGCGCAACGCTCGGCGCTGCTGCTGTCCTCCTCCGCCGGGGCCAAGCTGTCGGCACGGCTGGCCACCCTGGATGCGGTCACCGGGGTGGCGCCGCTGCACGGACCCGGGTTGGTCCTGACCATCACCGATGCCCCGGGGGTGGACGCGACCGCGCCGCTGGGCCCTCGGACATCCACGGGGGCATCCAGTAGCGGCCGGGTGATCGACCAGGACCTGCAGATCGCGGCGAACGGGTTGTGGCAGGCTGGTGCCGAGGCGATCGCCGTCAACGGGGTCCGGCTGACGGCGCTGTCCTCGATCCGTTCGGCTGGTGGCGCGATCTTGGTCGACTACCGGCCGATCAGTCCGCCGTACCGGTTCGTGGCGATCGCCGACCCGGGCCTGGCCTTGGCTGCGTACCAGAACTCCACCGCCGCCGGATACTTCGCGTTGCTGGCGGCGTCGTACGGCATCGGTTCGCGTCTCATCACGTCCCGGCAGGTCAGTGTCCCAGGCACGGTCGACCTCACGCTGCGCTATGCCAGCCCGGCACCGACACCCAGCCCGGCACCGACGGGGGCGGGGGTCCGGTGATCGCGGCACTGGGGTTGGTCGTAGGAATCGTGCTCGGCTTGCTGCTGGAGCCGACCGTGCCGGTCTGGATGGCCCCGTACCTGCCGATTGCCGTCGTTGCCGCGCTGGACGCGGTCTTCGGGGGGCTACGAGCTCTGCTCGACGGGATCTTCGACGACAAGGTGTTCGTCGTGTCGTTCGTGGCCAACGTGTTGGTGGCCGCGCTGATCGTGCTCATCGGTGACCAGCTTGGGGTGGGCGCGCAGCTGTCCACGGCGGTCGTCGTGGTCCTGGGCATCCGCATCTTCGCCAACGCTGCAGCGATCCGCCGGCACCTGTTCAAGGCATGAGCCAGGTGGACCCGGGGTGAGCGACATCGATGACCAGGGACGGATCCGACTCGTTCGGGCGCTGCGCGCTCGGCCGTCCCGAGCGCAGTCGGTGGTGGGTCTGCTGCTCGCGGCTCTCGGCTTCGCCGTCGTGACCCAGGTCCACTCGGCGCAGTCCACCGGTCTGGGCGAGCTGCGCCAAGCAGACCTGGTGCGCGTCCTCGACGGCGTCTCGGCCCGCTCTGCGCGTCTGCAGTCTGAGCTGAAGAGCCTGGAGCAGACCCGGGCCCGGCTCGGCTCGGGCAGCGGGCAGCAACAGGCAGCGCTGGCCGAGTCCCGGGCCCGCGTCCGCACCTTGGGCATCCTGGCCGGGACGCTCCCGGCCACCGGACCCGGCATCCAGCTGCAGATCTCCGGCCTGAGCTCACCGGTGCGGTCGACGGTGCTCCTGGACGCGCTGGAGGAGCTGCGCGACGCCGGTGCCGAGGTGATCCAGATCGGACCGGTCCGGGTCGTGGCCAGCACCTGGCTGCGCGACGGGGACGGTGGGATTGTCGTGGACGGTACCCTGGTGGCACCGCCATACGTCGTTCTGGCGATCGGCGACCCACAGACCCTGGCGACCGCGCTGGGCATCCCGGGCGGAGTGCTCGACGTGCTCACTCAACAGGGCGCGCACGCCGTGCTGGCCCAGCGCTCGGAGCTGACGATCAGCGCGTTGCACCCGTTGTCTGCACCTCAGTACGCTCGCCCGGCGCCCACCTCCGCTGGGGCGCCCTGATCCGACCAGGGAGAACGCACACCGTGGAACCCGAGGACCTCAAGTACACCGCTGAGCACGAGTGGGCCCGGGTGCCCGCTGCCACCCCAGAAGGCCAGCCGGTGACCGTGCGGGTCGGGATCACCGACCACGCCCAGCAGGCCCTGGGTGACATCGTCTTCGTCAGCTTGCCGAAGGTCGGTGCCGCGGTGCAGGCTGGCCAGCCATGCGGTGAGGTCGAGTCCACCAAGAGCGTCAGTGACGTCTACGCCCCCGTGTCCGGGGTCGTCCGGGCTCGCAACGAGACCTTGGACTCCAACCCGGAGCTGGTGAACGCCTCGCCGTACGATCAGGGTTGGTTGTTCGACCTCGACGTGTCCGACCCCGGGGAGCTGTCGGTCCTGCTCGGCCCCGAGGAGTACCGCGCCACGCTGGGCTGATCCCCGGCGCTGCCGGCGGGCACGCCCACGGTCTGCTCGGGAGGCGGGTTGACCCACAACTCTGGTTGACCCTCATGGTCCCGGCTGCGTAAGTTGGCGGCTCAGCCGTCGACCTCCACCAGGGGTCGAGATCGACCAGGGGAGTGCGCATGCAGTACTGCACCCAGTGCGGGCACGCCAACCCCGATGACGCGCGGTTCTGCGCGAGCTGCGGGGCGGCGTTGCGTACTGTCCCCGACGTGACATCCACCATGTCGCTGCATGGCCTGGAGAGTCTCGGGGTCACCGACACCGGGGGCGGGGTTCCCGACGTGCGAGCAGAGCCGGAGGCGGTTTCCGGCCCTGACCAGGCCGCCATCGAGTCGCTGCCCCCGGGATCGGCCCTGCTTCTCGTGCTGCGCGGTCCCAACGCGGGCAGCCGGTTCCTGCTCGACCGGGACGTCACCACGGTCGGGCGCCACCCCGACAGCGAGATCTTCCTCGACGACGTCACGGTCTCGCGTCGGCATGCAGAGTTCGTCGCGACCGGGGCGGGCTTTGCGGTGCGGGACGTCGGCAGCCTCAACGGCACCTACGTGGACCGGCGTCGCATCGACCGGATGCTCGAGCTGGTGGACGGAGA
>JAJYSQ010000175.1 GCA_021793495.1 Actinomycetes bacterium | reverse complement strand
AGACCGAGGCGCAGCGCCAGGCGCGCGGCGCGCGTGGCCCCGAGGTGCTCGACCGCAACCAGCACGTCCGATCCCGCGGTCGTCGTGGGCGATCCGTCCGTCGGGGCGGTCGAGGTACCGGGTCTCGGGCACCGTCATAGGTGGGGTTGTCCTCCTAGCCCATAGGCTAGGACTATTAGTTTTGTGTGGTCAGCCGGCGCACCTCCCGGTCACGTCCGCAGGGATCGTGTGCACCGAACCGATCGTCGGTGGGCACTGGCGCACGGGGGGGTCGGGCGTGTACGGTGCGCGTGGTTGTAGTTGTAGTTCCTGGATCGTCTCGGCGCCCGCGGACTCTGACGACCGCGGGTGTTTACCTTTTTCGAGGAAGATCTCGAGGCGGGAATCGGCCTCCGCGACAACCCAGCGCCCGCGAAGTGTGGGTCTGACACCGTTTCTGCAGGGAGAATGAGCATGGCGCAAGGTACGGTCAAGTGGTTCAACGCGGAGAAGGGCTTCGGCTTCATCAGCCCGGACGACGGGGGTGCGGACGTGTTCGTCCACTACTCCGCGATCGCCACTGATGGCTACCGCAGCCTCGACGAGAACCAGCGCGTCGAGTTCGATGTGACCCAGGGGCAGAAGGGCCCGCAGGCGGAGAACGTCCGCCCGGTGTAGTCGGTCGCACGCTGACCAGCTCGCCCCGCATTCCTCGTTCCACGAGATCGGCCCCCGTACCAGCTGGTACGGGGGCCGATCTCGTCGTGCGGGATGGTGCTCGTGCCGGTAGTGGTAGCGCCGGTGCCCGACGATCAGGCCGCGGCGGGGTCGAGCACGGCTTCGATCTCCAGGCTCACGGTGATCTCGTCGCCGACAACCACGCCGCCGCCGTCCATCGGCATGGTGATCGTGATGCCGAAGTCGCTGCGCCGGATCTTGGTCGTCGCGGAGAACCCGGCACGCGTGCCGCCGTACGGGTCGGCCGTGAACCCGTTGACCTCGACCGCCAGGTCGACCGGGCGGATCACCCCGTGCAACGAGAGCTCACCGCTGACGACGAACCCGTCCCCGTCGGCCCGGACACCGGTCGAACGGTAGGTCATCGCCGGGTACTTCTCCACCTCGAAGAAGTCGGCCGAACGGATGTGCCCGTCGCGCTGCTCGTTGCGCGTATCGATGCTGCCCAGGTCGATCTGGGCGGTCACCGAGGACTCCAGCGGGTTGGCGGCGGTGACGATCGTGGCCGTGGCGGTGGTGAAGCGCCCGCGCACCTTGCTCACCATCATGTGGCGCACGGTGAACGAGATGTCGGAGTGGACCGGATCCATGGTCCAGGTGCCGGCGACGTAGCCGGGGATCTCGGTGGTGGTCATGGGGCCTCCTGAGCTCGGTAGGTACGACAAGGAACCGATCGTACCAGTCATCATTGCTGCGACAACTGTTGACCCGTCACCGAGGAGCCGTCATCGGAAGATGTTGACCGCCCGGGCGATCACCAACGCCACGGTCACCAGCGAAACCCCGGACTGCACCAGCATGATCATCTTCGCCCAGTGCGACAGCGGCATGGTGTCGGTCGGGCTGAACGCGGTCGCGTTGGTGAACGACACGTAGAGGTAGTCGACGAACTCGGGCTCCCAGTCGTCTGGGGCCAGCGTGGGGGAGACCATCTGGGGGAACAGGAAGTCGGGGACCTCGTGGACCCCGTGGGCGCGGGCGGCCGGACCCCCGCGGTCGAGCTCCCAGAACCACAGGGCGAAGACCAGGACGTTCGTCGCCCAGATGGACGCACCGCTGACCAGCAGGGGAGTCGCCGAGGTCCCGACGGTACCGCGCACCATGCCGACGACCAGGGCGGCCGCCGACCACCCGTTCGCCACGCTCACCACGCCGATCAGCAGGAAGTTCGCCAGGCGCAGCCGCGGGGAGCGCCGGTTCAGTCGGGTCGGGTTCACCGCCACGATGCCCACCAGCAGAGCGGTCTCCAAGGCGGGGAGCAGCCACGGCACGGGTGGGGAGAGGTGTCCCGGCAGGGTCAGCTGCAGCGCGATCGCGACGACCACCGCCACTGTTGCCGGCCACCGGGCCTCCCCGCCCGTCGCTCGTCGCCACGCCGGCGGCACCCGCTCCTCGCCACTCATCCCGGCACCACCACTCATCCCGGCACCACCACACCTTCCAGCTGCAGCAGCCCGGTGTCGGCGTCGTAGTCGAACAGCTCGCCGTACCGTCCCCAGTCGACGGCCACATCCAGCTGGTGACGAGCATCCTCGTCGCCGAAGCCACGCCGGAGCAGGTCGAGGAAGAACCGGTCTCGTAGGTTGCCGTCGGTCGTCGTCTCCAGGGCAGAGACGATCGCCCGGACCAGCGGGGCACGGGTCCGGGCCAACCGCGCGAAGATCTCCTTGCTGGTCTGGATGTCGGCGGCGACGAACGTCGCGCCCTGCTCGGTCAGCGAGATCTGGGCTTCGTGCACGTCGGCCAGACCCAGCAGAGCGGCCGCGTCGACCAGGGGGAGCAGGTCGTCGACCTCGAACGCCAGGCGCTCGGCGATCTCGGCGAGCCCGTCCTCGCCCCCCTGGGCCGCCACGATCTCCAGCAGCCCGGCGATGCCGCCGACGCTGGCCGCAGGCAGCGGGACATCGATCGGCGTGCCGGGCCCGGGCACCGCCGACCCGGCCACGACCTCGGGCGCGGGTGCGGAGCGGTCCCGTCCGGTGAGCACGTCGTAGACCCGGTCCACCAGCTCCTCGAACGCCGCGGAGTGCCGGTCACGGGGACGGGGCAACGCCACGGCCAGCTCGGCCTTGATCCGCCCCGGGCTGGTACCCAGCACCAGGATCCGGTCGGCGAGCTGCACCGCCTCCTCGATGTTGTGGGTGACCACCAGGATCGCGCGGGTGGGGAACTCGTGGGCCTCCCACAGCCGCAGCAGCTCTCCGCGAAGGTTCTCCGCGGTCAGTACGTCCAGCGCGGAGAAGGGCTCGTCCATGAACAGCGCATCGGGCTCGACGACCAATGCTCGGGCAAAGCCGACGCGTTGCCGCATCCCACCGGACAGCTCCTTGGGGTACGCCGACTCGAAACCGTCCAGGCCGATCATGTCGATTGCCCGGAGTGCACGCTCGCGACGCTCGGCTCCAGGCACACCCCGGGCGGTCAGCCCGAGCTCGACGTTGGCCTGGACGGTGAGCCAGGGCAGCAACGCGAAGCTCTGGAACACCATGGAGACCCCAGGGTTGGCGCTGTTGATCCGCGTCCCCCGGTACCGGACCTCGCCCGACGTCGGCGCGATCAGCCCAGCAGCCGTACGCAGCAGGGTGGACTTTCCCGATCCGCTGCGCCCGAGCAACGCGACGATCTCCCCGTTGTGCAGCTCGAAGCTCACGTCGACCAGCACCGGCAGCGGCTGCCCCTCGGGCGTGGTGAACGTCTTGGTCACATGCTCGACGGCGATGATGGGTGGCATCGGACCTCCTTCACACGACGGTGGGGCTCGGGGGCGGGCAGAGGCTCACAGGCTGAAACGGTTCTCGGCGATCTGGTACAGCCGGCCCCAGAACAGTCGGTTCACGCCGACGACCAGGACGCTCATCACCACCACGCCGACGAGCACCTGCCCGGTTCGCCCGGCCGCCGTCGCCTCGGTGATGAATGCGCCGAGGCCGTACGCGGCGAGCGTGTGGTGCCCATAGGTGACGAGCTCGGCGACGATGGACGCGTTCCACGCGCCGCCGGCCGCGGTGATCCCACCGGTGACGTAGGCGGGGAAGACCGCAGGCAGGATCAGCTGGCGCCACCGTTGCCAGCGGGGGACCTGGAAGCTCTCCATCGCCTCGATCAGGTCGGTGGGGATCGCCGAGGCTCCGGCGATCACGTTGAACAGCACGTACCACTGGGCGCCCATCGCCATGAGCACCACCCCGCCCAGGTCGATCGACAGGCCGGTGGTCAGGAACACCCACACGGCCACGGGGAACAGCAAGTTGGCCGGGAAGGCCGCGAGCACCTGGATGATCGGCTGGGCGATGCGCATGGCGGACGGACGCATCCCGATCCAGACCCCGACCGGCACCCAGACGAGGGTGGCCACTCCCACGACCGCCACGACGCGGGACAGCGTGGCCAGCCCCATCAGCACGGCCTGGCCGACCATGGCGTAGCCGGTGGATCGACCGACGAACCCGGCGGCCTGGACCACGCCGTACCCGACCGCGAGGACGACGATCCCGGCCAGCACGGCGTCCCCGGCTCGCTGGCGCACCCGTGGGACGGTCAGGGGCCGGTCGGCCAGGCCGAGCGGCCGGGTGGCCCGATCCAAGGTGCGTCCGACCGGACGCAGCGGCCGGACGACGAGCCCGGGGATCCGCGAGGTGCGCAGCAGGTCGTACACGATGCTGCGCGGACGTTCGGCGGCAGCCTGGTCCTCCGTGCGGAACCGTTCGGCCCAGGCCACCATCGGACGCCAGAAGGCCCCGTTGACCGCGATGATGATCAGGATCATCGCGCCGATCGCCTGGCCGACCCCGGTGAGGTCGCCGTGGGCCAGCGCGGCCGCCGCGTAGCTGCCGATGCCCGGCAGCGCGTAGGTCCGCCCCGACACGCTGATCGCTTCGGAGGCGGTGAGGAAGAACCATGCACCGCCGAAGCTCATCATCCCGTTCCAGACCAGGGGGATCATCGAGCTCGGCACGTCCAGCCGCCAGAAGCGCTGCCACTTCGTCAGCCGGAGGATCCGCGACGCCTCGTCCAGGTCGCGGGACTGGCTGACCAGGGAGTGGTAGAAGGCGAAGGTCATGTTCCACGCCATCGAGGTGACGATGGCGAACACCGAGGCCAGCTGCAACCCGATGATGCTGTGCGGCGCCAGGCTGACGAAGAACGTGACGGTGACGGCGAGGAACCCGAGGATCGGCACCGACTGCAGGATGTCGAGGACTGGTACGAGGATCCGTTCGGCACGACGCGAGCGCGCGGCCACGATCCCGTAGGCGAAGGTGAACAGCACCGAGATGATCAGCCCGGCGACCATCCGCAGCACCGACATGGCGGCGTCGTACGGCAGATCGGCGAGCCGGACCGGGACGCTGTTCGGCCGGGTGATCGGGCCCAGCGGAGCGTTGGCGGCCTGCCCGCCGCGGACCAGCGCGTACAGCAGGATGACCATCGCCCCCGCGACGACCAGGTCGACGAGTCCGAGCGGTGGGCGGCGCAGAGCCCCGCGGGTGGGGAAAACTCGGGCCAGGGGCATGGCCAGCAGATCGGAA
>JAJYSQ010000174.1 GCA_021793495.1 Actinomycetes bacterium | reverse complement strand
GGGTCCGTGCACTGCAGCTGGGCGACCAGCAGCTTGAGGAAGTCCCCCTCGCCGAGCTGGCTGGTGGGCGCGGTGGCCGAGGTCGAGCCGCCACCCGCCTGGTTCAGTGGGTTGGTGGGGACCACGCTGGCGTTCAGCGCACTGACCACCGATGGGGTCGCTCCGGAGACGGGCACGATCACGGTGAGCTCCTCCTGTCGGACTCTCTCTCGATCTTTCTGCGGGTCTCGGGCGGTCGTACGTGCCATCCGCGAGTGCCGGCGGTCGGGACCGTCTCGGCTGTCTCGATCACAGCCGCAAGTCGATGGCTCCCGAGCCGTGCTGGCGGACCCCGGGCGCCAGCGGAGTCGCGAGGGGCACGGAGTCCGGGCGGGGCACGGTGACCACCGGCCACCCCTCCGGCGGCGCCAGCGGGTGCTGCCACCCGGGGGACGGCTGCTGGCCCCCAGCGCTACCGGGGGCACCACCGGAGACGTCCAGCTGGCCAGTCGCCAGCCCGGCCGACCCCAGCTCGCGCCGCAGGTCCGGCAGGGCAGCACGTAGCGCCTCTCGACTGAGAGGATCCGCACTGGTCAGGTGCAGGTGCACGAGCCCGCCACGCACCTGGACGGTGAGCTCGACCCGGCCCAGCTCCGCTGGGGTCAGCTGCACCGACAAGCGGGTGGTCCCATCCGGTGTCCGACGCAGAGGAAGCACGCGCAGCGCCACCTGGGCGGCGAGGTCGGGTGGCAGGAGCACCGATGGTTCCGGCGCGAGAGGTGGCGGCGGGGGGGCTGTGACTGGCGAGCTCGCCGCCATGGCCACGACACCGGCCGTCCTCGCGGTTGCCGTCGTGGAATCGATGCGAGAGCCAGGATCGGGGAGCGGCCCGGTGGGCGGATGCGGCCCGGTGGGCGGATGCGGCGAGGCGCCGAAGCCGTGGGCGTGCGAACCCGGACCACCGGAGGCAGTCGAGCCCCCGGACGACGCCGGGAGGGCGACCGCGCCGAGCACTGACCCGGCAGGGCTGGGCGCCGGAAACGGTCGGGTGGCACCCGTGCCCGTCGCCGGGCCCGGGGGCCGGGTCCCGGCCCGGGGTAGGCCGGCCGACGCCGAGACGGCCGACGCCGAGACGGCCGACGCCGAAACGGCCGGCACCGAGACGGCCGGCGCCAGGCCGGTCGGCACCCCTGCTGCCGGCACCGGTACGCCCGCGGATCGTGGTGGGACCGCCCGTACGGGGGCAGCCCCCTGGGGTAGCGGCCCCACCGGCCCCACCGGTGCTGGGGTCGGTGACGCGGGCAGCGCGCCGGTGAGACCGGTCACCACAGCGCCCGGACGAAGCGGCGCGCCACCAGCACGTCGAGTGGGCTGCGACTGCGGCGCCGACTGGTCCCGGGACGGTCCAGGCAACGTCCCCTCGACTCCGGATCCACCCCAGGGAACCACCGGCGCAGGAGTTGGCGGTACCGCGACGGCCGCCAGCAACAAGGCGAACAGCGGGTCGGTGCCCGCGCCGGTGGCGGCGTCACCTCGGCCCGGACGGGACGCCCCCGCGGACCGGTCGGAGGCAGCGACGGTGACGCTCACGGTGCACTCCTCATCGTGGCCAGGACTCGGGCGACGTACTCCTGGGTCTGCGGGTACGGCGGGACCCCCCCGTACTGGCGAACCGCGCCAGCCCCGGCGTTGTACGCGGCCAGCGCCAGCGGCAGCGAGCCGAAGTCGGCGAGGTTGCGCGACAGCAGCTGGGCGGCTCCGGCGACCGCCTGCGCGGGGTCGAACGGGTTCACCCCGAGGCCCGCGGAGGTCCCGGGCATCAGCTGCATCAGCCCTTGCGCGCCCGCCGGGCTGACCGCCGTGGGGTTGAACCCGGACTCGACCTGGGCGACCGCGGAGAGCAGGTTCGGTGGCAGCCCGTACGTCGCCCCGGCGTGGTCGAACAGCGCTGCGTACGCCGCCGGCACACCACCGATCCCCAGGCTGGCCGTCGACCCGCGTGGCAGCACCCGACGGATCGACGTGGGTCCGGTGGTCACCGGGGCGACCTGCACGTCGGTCCCCGGGTGCGGAGCCTCGATCATCTGCCCGTTTCCGACGTAGATCGCGATGTGCGTGGCCGGCTGGCCGAACCCGAGCAGGTCACCCGGCTGGGCTCGAGCCAGACTTGGTACGGGTGTACCTACCAGAGCCTGCTGCTGACTGGTCCGAGGCAGCGAGACCCCCAGGTCGGCGTAGACCCGCTGGACCAGCCCGGAGCAGTCCAGCCCCACGGCTGGGTTCGTGCCGCCCCAGACGTACGGCACGCCCAGGTACCGTCGGGCGTCAGCCACCACCTGCTCGCCGCTCACCGGTCCTGCGGCGGAGCCCGTCCCGGGCAGGTCCGCGGTCATGCTCGTGGCCGTCCCGGGCAGCGTCTGCCCCGACGGGACCAGTGACGAGCTCAGCGCCGAGGCGAAGCTCGATCCCCCGGCCGACCCTGCGGATGCCGGTGCCGAACCGGCGAACCGCGACGCGATCGCCGCCACCCGGGATTGGACCGAGGTCACATCCGTCAGCACGCTCATCCGGGCCCCACACCCTCGGGCCGGTGCACCCGGGCCGCGGCCTCGTCCAGCACCGCCTGCTCGGCGCGGGCGTCGGCGAGCGCGACCCACTCGGCATGCCGTTCGGCCAGCCGCTGCAGCGCCCGGACCCGGATCTCGGCCTGCTGCCAGTCCGCTCGGGCCGCGGCGAGCTCCTCGCTGGCCGTCTGAGAGACCACCCGGGCAGCCGCCAGGTCCTCGGCCATCGCACGCCGACCGACCAACGCCGCCACGACCTGCACGGACGGCCCGGCCAGCGGACCCCGGTACCTGACGAGCCGCGCCTGGGACGCCTCCTCGGCGAGTCGCGCCCGCTCGCGTCGGGTGTGCGCCTCGGCCATCCGTACCGCGGCACTGCGCTGCGCGGTGCGCCGGATTCGCAGCACCGTGGCCAGGCGGAACTCCCTCGGACTGCTCACCGGTCGACCCCCAGAGCGGCCAGCTGCTCCCATGCCTGGTCGTAGCCGGTGATCTCCTCGGGATCCTGGCGCAGAAACGCCTCGATCCCGGGCAGCAGGGCGACCGCTCGGTCCACGTCGAGGTTGGTGCCCGGCACGTACGCCCCGACCTCGATCAGGTCACGGGCATCCCGGTAGGCGGCCAGCAACCGGCGCACGGCGACCGCGGCCTGGCGCTGCTCACGCGAGGTGACGGCCGAGGACGCCCGGGAAACCGATTCCAGCACGTCGACCGCCGGGAAGTGTCCGGCCGTGGCCAGCCGGCGGGAGAGCACCACGTGCCCGTCGAGCAGCGACCGGGCGGCATCGGCGATCGGCTCGTTGTGGTCGTCGCCGTCGACGAGCACCGTGTACAGACCGGTGATCGACCCGTGCTCGGCGGCCCCGGCCCGTTCGAGCAACCGTGGGAGCAGTCCGAAGACGCTCGGCGGGTACCCGCGGGTGGTCGGTGGCTCGCCGGCGGACAGGCCGATCTCACGCTGGGCCATGGCCACCCGGGTCAGGCTGTCCATCATCAGCACGACATGACGACCGGAGTCCCGGAAGTGCTCGGCGATCCGGGTAGCCACGAACGCGGCGCGCAGCCGCACCAGCGCGGGGGCGTCCGAGGTGGCCACCACCACCACCGTCCGGGCCAGCCCGCCGGCACCGAGGTCGTGCTCCAGGAACTCGCGTACCTCCCGGCCCCGCTCACCAACCAGTGCGAGCACCGCGACGTCGGCTTCGGTCCCGCGGGCCACCATCGACAGCAGGGTGGACTTGCCGACCCCAGACCCGGCGAAGATGCCGAGCCGCTGACCGCGCCCGCACGTGGTCAGGGTGTCCAGCACGCGAGCACCCAGCCCCAGGGGGCGGGTCACGCGGTCTCGGAGCAACGGGTGTGGAGGCACGCCGGTCACGGCTACGCGCTCCATGCCGGCCAGCGGCGGGCCGGCATCGATCGGGCGACCCAGCCCGTCCACCACGCGACCGAGCAGCTCCTCCCCCACGGGAACCTGCAGGGGCGCTCCGGTGGTCCGGACCGCCTCGCCCAGCCGCACGCCGTCCAGGGTGCCCAGTGCCATGCAGGCGACCCCGTGCTCGTCGGCGGCCACCACCTCGGCGAGCAGGACGTCGCCCGCCGAGGAGAGCTGGAGGACTTCGCCGAGGTAGGCCGAGAGCCCCTCCACCCGGACGACCAACCCCGACAGGCCGACCACTCGTCCGGTCACCACCGGGGCGGCCAGTCCACGGGATCGGTGCAGGATCTGCTGGCTCACCGCGTCGACCAGCGTGCCGGTCATGAGGGCACCGAGCCGAGGGCGGGTCCGGCGCCGGTCGGGCCGGTCGGGGCCAGCTCGGCACGCAGCCGGTCCAGAGCGGCAGCCAGCACCACCTCGACGCGCCCAGTCGGGTGCTCGACCACAGCGTCGCCGGGGGTCACGGTGTCGTCCGGGCGGACGGTGATCGGCCTCCCGTCGATCACCAGCGCCAGCTCGGCGGGCGCCGGGGAGCCAGCCGCCGGACCGCCGACCGGCGAGCCGGTTGACGAGCCGGCGGCCGCCCCCACGGCCGCCTGGTACTCCACCGGGTTCAGCCGTACGAGCACCGCCGCACGCTGACCGGCGGCATGGACGGCCCGGCGAACGGTCTGCTGCCACGTGGCCGGCGCGAGAGTCAGCTCGCGGCCCAGCAACGCGAGGGTCAACTCGTAGCTGCACCGAGCCAGCACGTCGGCGGAATCGGTGAGCGACGGGGCCGCCTGAGCCTCCCAGGCGGTCGCGACACCCGACAGCCTGGTCACCACCGCGGTGAACCGACGAGCCCGGTCCGCCTCGGCCGCGTTCGACTCGTCCCGATCCTGGTCGCGGGATCGGGCCATGGCGGTCTCGGCGGCCCGCCGGCCCTGAGCCCATCCGGCGGCGTACCCCTCGGCCCGGGCCGCCTCCCGCGTCGTGCGGGCCAGCGCGCCCAAGGCTCGGTCGAACGCGGCCTCCAGGTCAGGATCGGCCAGCCGCGGGTCCGCCACGGTCACCGCGGTGTACCGGGACACGCGCACATCCAGGTCGAGCCGGGCCGGGGCAGCCTGGGCGGCCCGCTCCGGGGGCAAGATCCCAGCCAGGGGTACCGTCGGTGCCCAGGAGCGGGTGCGGTCAGACGACGAACTCATCGTCGCCTCCCCGCTGGATGACGATCTGACCGGACTCCTCCAGGGAGCGGATCGCGTGCACCACCAGGGCCTGGGAT
>JAJYSQ010000173.1 GCA_021793495.1 Actinomycetes bacterium | reverse complement strand
CGATCTCGGTCACCACGGTGGACCAGGTGCAGACCCGGTACGCGGCACTGCTGGCGCTGCTCGCACAGGAGCAGTCGCTCCTGGCCTCGCTGTCTGCGCAGGCAGCGACGTTGCGCGCCGCCGAGGTCGCCGCCGCCGAGGTCGCCGCGGTGGCCCAGGCGGCGGCCGCCGCTGGTCGGGGAGCCGGCCCGGTCAGCCCGATGCCGATCCCGGCGGCCTACGACCTGCTGTTCCGTGCGGCGGCCACCACGTGCCCAGGGCTGTCGTGGACCGTGCTGGCCGCCATCGGCCAGGTGGAGTCGGGCGACGGCGCCAACCTGGCTCCGTCCTCCGCCGGGGCGTTGGGGCCGATGCAGTTCATGCCGGCGACCTTCGCGGCGTACGCCGTGGACGCCGACGGCGACAAGGTCCCCAGCATCATGAGCCCGGCCGACTCGATCTACACGGCGGCCCGGTACCTGTGCGCGAACGCAGCCGGTGGTGGCCCGGCCGGGCTGCGCGCCGCGGTGTACCGGTACAACCACGCGGACTGGTACGTCACTCTCGTCCTAGGCCTCGCCGACCGGATCGCGGCCCTCCAGGGCGGTGCTGGGACCGGCGGGCCCGCGGGAGCGGGTCGGTAGCGTGGCTGACTCGCCGGCTGCGCCGGGCGCGTTCATGCCCAGGGCGCTGCCGATCCCCTCGAGAGCCCTGCCCAGCTCGCTCGGCACGATCCACAGGGTGTTCGCGTTCCCCGCAGCCAGCTGCGGAAGCATCTGCAGGTACTGGTAGGCCAGCAGCTTCGGGTCCGGATCCGCCTCGTGCACGGCCTGGAACACCTTCTGGATCGCCTGCGCCTCGCCATCGGCCCGCAGCACCTTGGCTTGCGCGTCGCCCTCGGCGGTGAGGATCGCCGACTGCTTGGCTCCCTCGGCGGTGAGGATCGCCGACTGCTTGACCCCCTCGGCGGTGAGGATCGCGGCACGCCGGTCCCGCTCGGCGCGCATCTGCATCTCCATCGAGCCCTGGATGCTGGCCGGCGGGTCGATCGCCTTGAGCTCGACCCGGTTGACCCGGATCCCCCACCGCCCGGTCGCCTCGTCGAGCACCCCGCGCAGCTGTCCGTTGATCGCGTCTCGGGAGGTCAGCGCCTGTTCGAGATTCATCCCGCCGACCACGTTGCGCAGGGTGGTGACGGTCAGCTGCTCGACGCCCTTGATGTAGCTGGCGATCTCGTACGTCGCCGCCCGCGGGTCGGTGACCTGGAAGAAGATCACCGTGTCGATGCTGACGACCAGGTTGTCCTCGGTGATCACTGGTTGGGGCGGGAACGACACGACCTGCTCGCGCAGGTCGATCAGCGGCTTGACCTTGTCGATGAACGGCACGACCACCGTCAGCCCCGGGTTCAGGGTGCGGCTGTACCGGCCGAGCCGTTCCACCACCCCGGCCCTGGCCTGCGGGATGATCCGGATCGTCCGGGCCAGCACGATCAGGGCGAGCACGACGATGACGACGACGACGATGAGGGAGGTGAGTGCGTCCATGGGGACTCCTGGTCAGCGGGGCGACGAAGGCGGGTCGTCCGGAGGCGGCGGTCGCGGGGTGGGGTCGGGGTCGGGGGTCAGCCGTCAGCAGCCATGATCACAGCGGTCGCCCCCTCGATGCTGACCACGTCGACCTCCGCGCCCTGGTCGACCACGGCGCTCGGATCGTAGGTACGAGCCGACCAGACCTCACCGGCCAGCTTGATCCGTCCTCCGTGGGCGTCGACGCGTTCCAGCACGACCGCCCGGGCCCCGACCAGTGCAGCCACCCCGGTACGCAAGGTCCCGCGTTGCTGCAGGTGGCGCAGGGCGACCGGGCGCACCACGGCCAGCATCCCGACCGCCACCACCGCAGCCACCACGGCCTGCGCGACCATCGGGCCGCCGACGAGCGCGGTGAGCGCTCCGCCCACGGCGCCCACGGCGACCATGACGAACACGAGGTTCAAGGTGGCGACCTCGATGCCCCCGAGCACCAGTGCCGCGAGGATCCAGACGATCCACGCTGTCATGTCCTCAGCCTAGATCTCCCGCTTCCGTTTCGCCCGGATCCGACCGCTCACCCCGCGCTGCACGCACCGCGCGGGCCGACCACCGGCCATCGACGCTGGCCAGGGCGACCTCGAGGCCGAAGCACTCCCCCAACCGTTGCGCCGTCATGGTGGCGTCCAGCGGCCCGACCGCGGTGACCCGGCCGGCGCGCAGCAGCAGCACGTGGGTCGTGCCGACCGGGATCTCCTCGACGTGGTGGGTGACCATCACCATGGCCGGGGCGCCCGGGTCGGCGGCGAGATCCGCCAGCCGGACCAGCAGCTCTTCGCGCGCGGCAAGGTCCAGCGCGGCCACCGGCTCGTCCAGCAGCAACAGCTCAGGGTCGGTCATCAAGGCCCGGGCGATCTGGACCCGCTTGCGCTCCCCGTCGGACAGCGTGCCGTACCGCCGTCCGGCCAGGTGCCCCGCACCCAGCTGGTCGAGCAGCCACCGGGCGCGATCGGTGTCGATCTGCTCGTACGGCTCGCGCCACCGGCCGGTGACCGCCCACGATGCCGTGACGACCGCGTCCTGCGCCCGCTCCTGGAGGGGGATCCGCTCGGACATCGCCGCGGTGACCAGTCCGATGCGTGGCCGCACCTCGAAGACGTCGACCCGGCCCAGCTGTTCGCCGAGCACCTCGACCACACCCGACGTCGGGTGCAGCTCGGTGGCGGCCAGTCCGACGAGCGTGCTCTTGCCCGCGCCGTTCGGGCCGAGGACCACCCACCGCTCGCCGGTCCGTACTGTCCAGTCGACGTCGGCCAGGATCCAGCCGCCACCGCGGCGGACCCCGACGCCGGTCATGACCAGCAGAGGGGCCGCCGGGGGTGCCGACGATGAGGTCGACACGGGTACAGCGGGGGAGTCGGCACGGGAGTCCACGGGCGTTCAACCTACGGCACCCCTACCCTGGACCGGTGGATCCGGTGCGCACCGAGGCGTTGCTGGCCGGCTGGGGCACCAGCTGGCTGGCCGGGCTGGCCGGTCTCGACCAGGTGCTCGACGTCCTGGACGACCCGGACACCGTGCCGTCGAGGGCCCAGCGGGTGAGCGGGCTGGACGCCGCGAGCGCCGGGATGTCCCTGCCCGCAGCCCTGGTCGCACTGCGCCAGCAGGGTGCTCGCAGCCTGCGCGTGGTCCTCGCCGTCCCGGGCGACCCCCGCGGCCTGCCCGGGACCGACCCGTTCACCGGCCGGGCGCTGGACGCGGGCGCTGGTGTCATCGTCTCGGGCCCGGCACCCTGGGGGCTGGTGGCCACCGGCTCCACCTGGTCGGCGTACCCGACCCGACCCTGGCGGTCCGGGGTGCTGCCCGGGGTGCACGATGCCGAGCAGGAGCTGCGTGCGGCCGTGGCCGAGACCACCGACGCGCTGCTCGGGCTGGACGCGGACCCCGGTTCCCCGGAGGTTCGGGTGGACGTGGACATCGACACCACGCTGCGCCGGACGGCCACGGCCCAGTGCCTGTTGCCCCCGGGTGTGCCGCCACCGGTGCGATCGCTGTTCGACCTGGCCCGACGGGTGGCCGCGATCGCTGCGGTGGCGGCCCGGACCCCGACGGCCCCGACCGGGGTCCGGGCGATGACGCAGCGGGCCGCCGCGCTGCGCCGACTGAGCGCGGCGGCCCGGCTGGCCGAGATGGCGGTCTGGAACAGCCCGGCCGAGCTGCTCGAGCAGACGGTGGGTCCGCTGCGACCCGACCCGGCACGGGTGTTCCAGAACGGTACCGAGGACACTCCCGGGATCGGCGGGTAGCGTCACCGGGGTGCAGGGCGCGGAGCTGGACACCTGGGTCGCCACGGTGCTGCCCACCGACGAGGGATCACCTGAGCCCAAGCATCGGCTGATCGCCGCCGGGCTGGCGCGCGCCATCGCGGCCGGGACCCTCGCGACCGGTCAGCGGTTGCCGGCCGAGCGGGACCTGGCGGCCGCCCTGGGGGTCAGCCGGATGACCCTGCGCCAAGCGCTGGACACCCTGGAGTCCACCGGCCTGCTGCGCCGGGTCCGCGGGCGCCAGGGCGGCTCGGTCGTCCTGGACCCGTTGCTGGAGGTGGACCTCACCGGGCTGCTGGGGTTCAGCGAGCACATGCGTCGCATCGGCGTGCGTGCCACCGCCCGGGTGGTCCTGGCCCGCACGGTGCCCGGAGCAGCCACGGTGACCACCGCGCTGGGCCTGGTGGGCGCAGCGGACGTCCACGAGCTGGTCCGGGTACGGGTGGCTCGGGGCCAGCCGGTGCTGCTGGAGCACTCGTACCTGCCCGCCGGCCTGCTGCCCGGGCTGCTCGCCCATCGGCTGGACGGGTCCCTCTACGCCCTGCTGCGCCGGGAGTACCACCAGGCGCCCTGCGAGGCCGACGAGTCCTTCGAGCCGGTCCTGGCCGACCCCTCGGCGGCCAGCGCTCTCCAGGTCGCCGAGGGGTGGCCCCTGATGTGCGTCGAACGGCTGGCCCGGACCTCCGACGGGACCGCGATCGAGTACGCCCGGGATCTGTTCCGCCCCGACCGGGTCCGGCTGCGGGTGCACAGCGCGCTGCCGGCCGAGGCGGAGAGCCGGTTGCCCGGTCAGCAGACCGGGTCGGCCACGACCCGTGCGGCGACCCGCCGGCCGTACAGCTCGACGGCCACCCGGGCCCCCGGCTCGAGCTCGGCCGGCAGGTAGGCGTAGGCGATCGAGGCCTTCGCGGTGTAGCCGTACCCGCCGGAGGTGACCCGCCCGACGAGCCGGTCGTCGTGCCAGACCGGCTCGTGGCCGAGCACCACCTCGTGCGGCTCGGCCAGGACCAGCGCCCGTAGCCGGCGGGTGGGACCCTGCTCGCGGGCCCGTGCCAGGGCGTCGCGCCCGAGGAACCCGTCGGGCTTGTCCAACCGCACGCAGAACGACAGCCCGGCCTCGTCCGGCGTGGTCTCCGGGGTCAGGTCCGAACCCCAGACCCGGTACCCCTTCTCCAGCCGGAGGCTGTCGATCGCGCGGTACCCGGCCGGGACGATCCCGTGCGGGGCCCCGGCGGCGATCAGCCCCTGCCACAGGGCACGTCCGTACTCCGCCGGGCAGTACAGCTCGGCCCCGGCCTCACCGACGAAGCTCATCCCGAGGGCGAGCAGCGGCACATCGGCCACCACCACCGGTCGCCCCTGGCGCGGTGCGATCGCCCGGTCACCGGCCAGGTCGGTGCTGGCGGAGGCCAGCACCTCGGGGGCGCCC
>JAJYSQ010000172.1 GCA_021793495.1 Actinomycetes bacterium | reverse complement strand
GCTGGAGGGGTACGGGCTGACCGAGACGACCGCGGCGGCCACGGTGAACCGACCGGACCGGGTCGTGATGGGTAGCGTCGGCCCGCCGATCCCCGGGCTGACCGTCCGGATCGCCGACGACGGGGAGGTCCTGATGCGCGGCGAGTCGGTGTTCCGCGGCTACTGGAACAACCCGACCGCCACCACCGAGGCGTTCGACCCCGAGGGGTGGTTCCGAACCGGGGACCTCGGCGTGCTGGGCCCCGGCGGATCGGTCGTGATCACCGGCCGGAAGAAGGAGCTGCTGGTCACCGCCGGGGGCAAGAACGTCGCCCCCGCGGTGCTGGAGGACCGGCTACGGTCCCACCCGCTGGTCAGCCAGGCGATCGTGGTGGGAGACGGACGACCGTTCATCGCCGCCTTGATCACGCTGGACGACGAGGCACTGCCGGGTTGGTGCCGGCTGCGGGGCAAGCCGAACACCCTCCCCGCGCGGCTGGTGGACGACCCCGACCTGGTCGCGGAGATCGCCGCAGCGGTGGCTGAGGCCAACCGCGCGGTCTCCCACGCCGAGGCGATCAAGAAGTTCCGCATCCTGCCGGCAGACTTCACCGAGGCCGGTGGTGAGCTGACCCCGAGCCTGAAGCTGAAGCGTGCGGTGATCACCTCCCGGTACGCCGAGATGATCGCCGAGCTCTACCACTGAGCCCCAGCGGCCGGTCAAGGCCGGGCGCAGGACGCCGATGCACCGTTCATGAGCGGCGCCCAGCATGCCCGCGAGCGACCGCGCCCGTCCAGGACGCGCGTACGGCGGGGACTGTCCGCTCCGGCGTGGGCGTCGGTCGGGCGCGTCCTGCCCCGTCAGGACGCGGTGCGCGGCGCACGTAGCGTCGTCTGGGCGCGGTTGGCCCTGGTCGTGCTGGTCGTCACCCAGACGGCCCTGGCTGGCGATCTCGGTCGAGCCGGGGTCCCGCGCACGTTGGGCCTGCTCGCAGCCGTCGCCGTGGCGGGCAGCCTGCCGGTGACCGCCCGGTGGCTGGCACTGGCCCAGCCGGTGTCCGAAGCGGCCCTGGGGGCCTTGGTGGCGGCCGGTGCGTACGCTCCGGCGATCGTCCTCCCGTACCTGATGGCCCCCGCGCTGGCCGCGGGCCTGGCCGGTGGGACCACCATCGCGACGTTCGCCGTGGGCGCGCAGACCGTGGTGCTCACCGCCATACGCCTCGGCAGGATCGGCAGCACCGGTTCAGCGACCTACACCTCGGCGGCCAGCCAGTGGCTGCTGACCGCGCTGGCGATGGGGCTGCTCGGCGCGTGGGTGCGGCGCATCCAGCTCGCCCAGGACCACCAGGCGGCCGCCCCCTACCGGGCGGCCTACCGGCTGCTCGCCCAGCTGCGCGAGGTGACCCGCCAGCTCGACGACGGGCTGGACCCGGTGACGATCACCGAGGCATCCCTGGCCGAGCTGCGTTCGGCAGTCGGGTACCGCAGGGCCGAGGTGCACGTCCGCTCCCCCGGCGGCGTGCTCGTGCCGATCGCCCACGACGGCCCCGAGGTCCTCCCGGCGCCGAGCGAGACCGACCCGGCGGTGGGCCACGTGCTGGCCACCGGCACCGCTGTCGCCCTGGAGCACGGCCTGGACGGCTCACCCGGGGCGACCTGCCTGATCCCCCTGCGCATGGCCGGGCGCACGTTCGGGGTGATCAGCCTGACCGACACGCCGGCCAACCCGTACGGCTCCGCTCGGCTGACCGCGGCGACGAACATCGTGGACCCACTGGCCGTGCGGCTGGAGACAGCCCTGCTGTTCGCCGAGATCCGTCAGCTGGCCACCTCCGAGGAGCGCAGACGGCTGGCCCGCGAGATCCACGACGGGATCGCCCAGGAGCTGGCGAGCCTCGGCTACCTGATCGACGACATGACCGCGGCGGCCACCGCTGACCCGGAGATGGCCGCGGGGCTGCGCCAGCTGCGCGGGGAGGTGACCCGCATGGTCGGCGAGCTGCGGCTGTCCATCTTCGACCTGCGGGCCCACGTCTCCCGGGCCGCCGGCCTGGGAACGGCCCTGTCCGACTACCTGCAGCAGGTGGGTGCATCCTCGCCCTTCGCCATCCACCTGGAGCTGGACGAGACCCCACGGCGGCTGCCGGTCGCCACCGAGAGCGAGCTGCTGCGCATCGCCCAGGAGGCGATCACCAACGCCCGCAAGCATGCCCGGGCCACGCACCTGTGGGTCACCTGTCGGGTCGACCCGCCGAGGGCCATCCTGCGGGTCGCCGACGACGGCCGCGGGCTGAGCGGGGCACGCATCGACTCGTTCGGACTGCAGATCATGCGCGAACGTGCCGAACGTATCGGTGGGCAGCTGGACGTACGTGGTCGCCCAGGCGGTGGAACCATCGCCGAGGTCGTCCTCGGCGGGCCCGCCCGCCCCAGCGACGCCCCGGCAGGGACGTCGGACCGGATCGAGGAGGGACAGCGGTGCTGAGCGTCGTGCTGGTCGATGACCATGACCTGATCCGTCAGGGACTGCGCCGGGCCTTCGAACGGGCCGGAGACACCGCGGTGGTCGCGGAAGCGGCCACGATCGCCGACGGGCTGGCGGCGGTCGCTCACCACCAGCCGGATGTCGTCGTGCTCGACGTACGCCTGCCCGACGGGTCCGGGCTGGACGCCGCACGGGCGCTACGGGCCCGACACCCCCAGCTCGGCATCGTCGTCCTGACCATGTACGCCGGGGACGAGGCGCTGTTCGGCGCCTTGGAGGCCGGGGCGTCAGCGTTCGTGCCCAAGGACGTACCGGCCGACGACGTGGTGGCCGCTGCCCGGCACGCGGCGGTCTCCCCCCGGTCGTTCGCCGCCGCAGACCTGGCCGAGGCGATGCGCCGACGGCTCGAGCCGACCGGTCCTCAGCTGTCCGGGCGGGAGCGCGAGGTCCTCATCCTGCTCGCCGACGGGCTGGCGGTCGCCCAGATCTCACGCCGGCTCTACATCAGCGAGTCGACGACCAAGACCCACATCTCCAAGCTGTACCAGAAGCTCGGCGCCGCCAACCGCGCCCAGGCCCTGATGACCGCGCTGCGCCTGGGGCTGCTGCGCCGGCCCGCATGAGCCAGATCAGCCCGCGATCCCGCACGCCCGGGCCAGCCGGGCCGCCAACCGGTCCCAACCCCACTCGGCACTGACCCACTCCCGGCCGGCTCGACCCAGCACCGCGGCCCGTCCTGGGTCGGCCAGCAACCCGGCGACGTGGTCAGCCACCAGCTCCACCCGACGTCCTGGCACGACCATACCGGTACGCCCGTCCAGAACGGCGTCCGGGGCGCCTCCTGAGTCACCGGCCACGACGGCCAGCCCGGTGGCCGATGCCTCCAGGTAGACGATCCCCAGCCCCTCCACGTCCAGTCCCCCCCGGCGGGTACGCGCCGGCATGGCGAACACGTCGCCGGCGTCGTAGTGAGCGGGTAGCTCGGACCAGGGCACCGACCCGGTGAACCGGACGTGGGGCTCCAGCCGGAGCTCGGCGACCAGCCGCTCCAGGCGGGGCCGGTAGGGACCGTCGCCCACCAGGAGCACGGCGGCGTCGGGGACTCGACGCCGGATCTGCGGCAGCGCTCGGATCAGCACGTCCTGACCCTTGCGGGGCACCAGGCGGGAGACGCACACCACCACCGCACGGCCCGCCAGCCCGTGCCGCTGGCGGATCGACGTCCCGCCCGCACCCGGGTGGAACACCGCGGTGTCCACGCCCGGGGGCAGCGCGACCATGGCCCCCGCCGCCCGGGCCGACAGCGCCCGGGCGATCCGCCGCCGGGTGTACTCCCCCAGGTAGGTCAGCACGTCGACGTCCTCGCCGATCCGGTGCAGCACCGAACGTCCCCCGGGCAGTGCCGCCCACCCTGCCTCGTGGCCGTGCGTGGTGGCCACCAGCCGATCCGCTCCCGAGCGTCGCAGCCCTCGGGCCAGCAGGCCCAAGGGGGCGGCGGCGCCGAACCACACCGATCCGGTTCCCTCGGCCCGGGCGATCGCGCGGACCCGGCGCGCCACGACCGGGGTGGGCAGCAGCATCGTGGTCGGGTCGCGTACCACCAGGTACGGCAGGGACGCGTCGTACGCCGCGGCCCCGGGGGAGGACGAGGCGTACACCACGACCGAGGACGCCGGGAGCCGGGCCAGCAGGTTCGCCACGAACGCCTGGATGCCACCGGCGCGCGGGGGGAAGTCGTTGGTGACCACGAGAAGCCGACCGGGCACCGGGGAACCCTAGCGGCCCGGCGCGCCCGCCCCGTCCGGCGACCCCGGGGTGGCCCGGGCAGCCACCGTCGAAGGCGCCAGCCCCGGTACCCGCCGGCTCGTGGACGCGGCGTAGGCCCGCGCCACCTGGATCCGGGTCAGGGCGTCGGGGTGGGTGGCCACCAGCACCCGCTCCCACCGCGGTGGCGGAAGCTCGACGAGGTTCGTCACGGCGAGCCGGCGTTGCAGGCGGGCGAACGTCTCGGCCTGGCCGGTCAGGTGCAGGGCGAACCGGTCGGCGCGCGCCTCGGTCCGGCGGCTGAGCAGGGCAGCCAGCGGCTCCAGCGCGATCCCGGCCAGCTCGGCGAGGCCCAGCACCACGACCACCGATCGGCCGTCGCGCAACCCGCCGACCCCGGTGCGGCCGAGCAGCCACGACCACCTCATCACGACGGCCACGCCCCACGGTGCCAGTGCCGCGCCCACGGCCGATCCTGCCGTTGCCCGGGCCACGTCATGATGACGCACGTGGCCGAGCTCGTGGGCGACCACGACCACCACCTCCTCCGGGGGTGCTCCGGCCAGCAACGTGTCGTACACCACGATCCGACGGGTGGCGCCCAGGCCCGAGACGTAGGCGTTCAGCGCGCGGCTGCGCCTCGAGGCGTCGGCGACCAGCACCTGACCGACCCGGACCCCGGCTCGACCGGCGAGCTGCAGCAGCTCGGTCCGCAACGGCCCGTCGGGCATCGGGGCGAACCGGTTGAACATCGGCTCGACGACGACCGGGATCACCAGAGAGCCGACGACCACCAGTGCGGCCACACCGAGCCCGGCGGGCACCCACCAGATCCCGGGCGCCGCCTCCACGAGGGCATACACCCCCGCCATGACCGTCACGACCACCGCGAGCCCCAGCACCGTGGTGACCGCCGCGTCCCGCCAGAAGGCACGCCAGCTCCCGGTCACCAGGCCAAAGCGCGCCGCGACACTCCTCGACCAGACGGCCGTGGGCACCCTGAGGGCGCCACCGCCCGCGACCAGCGCCGCGGTGC
>JAJYSQ010000171.1 GCA_021793495.1 Actinomycetes bacterium | reverse complement strand
CGCCGCAGGCCACCGTCGCCTACGGTGCCCGGCCGGACCTCGATGTCGAGTGGGCCGTGCACCTGGCGCGTACGGAACGTCTCGAGCTCCTTGAGGATCACCGCGGAGCCGATCGTCACGATGCCGTGGACGTCATAGCGGAACGGCAGCAGGTCTCTTGGCTCGGTGGGCGGCGGGGCCGGCCGGAGGTCACGCAGGTCGATGAGCAGCTCGACTCGTCGTTCCTTTCGGCTGGCGGGCCGGGTGGCGGTCGACACGGCCACGCTGGGCAAGCTCTCGTAGCGCGGCTGTACGAGGTCAGGGCTCACGGTCATGGTTGCTCCCGAGCGAAAGAGGTAGAGGTCGGAGATCAGGTAGCGCATGGCAAATGCGGCGACCAGGGTCGAAGCGTTGGCCAGCAGGTATCCGATGCCGATCTGGTGGACAAGCAGGGACAGCAAGGGCAGCCTCGCGAGCAGTACGGCGTTGTTGACGAGGGCGAAGCCCAGGAAGCGGCTCCAGCCGGAGCGGTCCTTGGATCCGGGGAACACCAGCCGGTCGGTGAGCAGGTAGTTCCACGCCGTCGACACCTGTGTCGCCAGCGTGGCTCCAACGAGCAGGTGGCCACCGAGGGTCCCGACGAGCAGCCACAGGGCAAGGCTGTTCACGACGATGCCGCTGGCGCCCACCACGGCGAAGCCCACGGCCTTCGCAACAGAGTCAGAGTGTCGACCGAACAGTGCGGCCAACCGGAGGCTGGGCAGCTGACGGGCGAGCAGCAGCCCCTCGCGCCACGACGCCTTGCTCGCGCCGCTGCGTCGTTCCCGGAGCTCGAAGGGCACCTCGACCACTCGCAGGCGGTAGGAGCGGGCGGCGATCTCGAGCAGGATCTTGAACCCGCGTGGTCGGAGTCGGTCCAGGTCCACTGACCCGCGGCGGATCGCGAAGAATCCGCTCATCGGGTCTGTCAGGCCGGCGAGCCGCCGAGGGAAGACGGCTCGGGCCACCCGAGTCGCCCCGCCCGACGCCCACTCCCGCGCGGCTGACGAGAGGCCGCTCGCACTCCCCCCTGCCTGGTAGCGGCTGGCCACGACGAGGTCCGCGCCGCCCCAGATCCCGGCCCGCAGCAGCTGGAGGACAACCTCCGGAGGGTGCTGCAGGTCGCCGTCCATGACCACCGCCCAGTCGGCGCGAGAGGCGCGCAGGCCCGCCAGCACGGCCCCGCCCAGACCGCCGACGCGCTCGGACCGGTGCAGCAGCTGCACCCGCACGGAGCTGGTCGCTGCGATGGCCTGGACCTGATCAGGCGTCGAGTCGGTGCTGTCGTCGACGAACAGGACCTCCGCATCCACGCCCACCAACGCGGCTTCCAGCCGTGCCATGAGGGGCGCGATGTTTCCCGATTCGTTCCGTGTTGGCACAATTACTGAAAGTGATTGTGCTGGCCGATCGTCGCGAGCCACGGCACGCACCCCCCAACCGCCGCGACGAGCCTGCCGCGGCCCACTCAAGAGGCACCGACCGTAGCAGGTATGTTTGCCTGCGCGATACCCTCAATTTACCTCGAGCATGCCGTTGGTACCATTTATCGCTGAGGGTTGTCGTAGATTCACAGAGGGTGATCAGCGGCAGGCCTCCTCGGGCAGCACCGAGCTGACTGACGAGACACCCGATGGGGCGATCTGACAGATCGATGGGTGCCCATTGCCGGGCCAACACCAGTGTGCCGAGGGGTTCCCCGGAGAACTGCGCCCCGGAGAACTGCGCAGAGAGCGGGGCCTCGGGAAGCCGAGCCGGTGATGAGCGGCGGTGACCCTCTCGACGGTGTGGTCATGTCATCACGGGGGCGTTCCCCACATGGGCCGCCTCGTCGACGACCACGTCGTGGCCCACGTCGGCGTCCGTCAGCCACCAGGGCCTGCCTGTGGCAGCCCACCCCAGCCTGCCTGTGGCAGCCCACCCCAGGGAGCGCGCCCGAGTACGCCATGCATCTTTTCTCGGCTTGCACTCTCCCGGGGACGTCACGTCGCGGGAGATCTCCGACGATGTGGCGGGCACGAAGACGGTGGTGGCAGGCGTTGCGCGGGTGGCGGGAAGCAGCGAATCTGGCGTGGGCAGCAAACGATGGGGGCGAGCGCGAATGGACCGACGTGCAATTCGGCTATCAGTATCGAGAAGACGGCCTGCTCCGGTGGGAGAATCCCCGGTCACGTGGGCCTAGCGTTGCTCGGCACTCCCGCCAGTCGGGCTCGGCCGGGTTGGATCGGCCAACAGGGTGGCAACCAGCGTGATGCCTGCGGCAGCGACCAGCCGCGTGGTGCGTTCGTCGATCGGTTGCGCGCAAAGAGCCCCGCAGGTCGGGCAGTCGAACTCCACGAGGTTTCGAAGGTCGCCGTCGCGCTCAGGTCGGGCCACCACCAAGCGCGCGGCACAGACCTGCGTCTCCACGGTTCCGCACCGGGGACACGTGCCGCGGAGAAGGGCCAGTTGTTGATCATTCACGTGCTCATTGTCACATGCCCCGGGTCGATCGACCACAAACTTCGGGACTCGCCGACGGGTCGTGCGTGCGGTCTGGTCGCGGCCACCTGGGCGCTGGACGTGAGGTGGGTATTCAGTTCATGCCGGCGGTCCTCATCGGTGATGACCGCACCATGGAAACGTCATTGTCAAGTCAACGCGACGAGTGTGGGCGAGCGTGATGGAAGCCACCGTCATGGTCGGAAGTGGTGTCCTAGACGTCGATGATGTCGAGGTGCGCCGAGGTGGAGACGTCCAGGAAGGTGCGGTCCGGGAAGATCCCGACGACGGTCGATCGCCTGGTAGAGCCGGGTGTGCACGGGTGAGGCGCAGCATCGTCGAACACTCGGCGCAGCATTTCTCTCACCGGGGGCACGCCGTCGTCGGCCCGACCGGATCCCGGCTGAGCGGGCACACCGCCTCGGGTGAGCGCGCGGCCGCGTACCCTGGCAGCCGACCCTGGTACGTCGTTCGAACCGGGGACGTCGCGCTGCGCCAACCCCGATGAGGATCCCTGCCGATGCTGCTCGACCTGCCCCGGGCCACGACCTCGCCGGCCCTGGCCGGCCTGCTCGACGCCCTGAGCACCGACCCCGGTCTGGCTGCCGTCCTCGAGGCGGGTCGGACCCCTGGGCACGACACCGTGGAGATCTCCGCACCCTCGGCTGCCTGGCCGTTCCTGGCTGCTGGCCTGGCCGAGGCAGCACCTCGGGGGGCCGGGCGGCCCGTCGTGCTGGTCACCGCGACCGGCTCCGAGGCCGAGGAGCTGGTCGCCGCGTTGACCAGCCTGCTGCCCGCGGGGGCCGTAGCCTCCTTCCCCGCGTGGGAGACCCTGCCGCACGAGCAGCTCTCCCCTCGCGCCGAGACGGTCGGCCCACGGCTGGCCGTGCTGCGTCGCCTCGCCCATCCGGACCCGCAGGAGCCCGGGTACGGGCCGATCGCCGTGCTCGTCGCTCCGGTGCGTGCCTTGTTGCAACCACTGGTCGTGGGACTGGGAGACCGGGAGCTGATCCGGGTACGCGAGGGGCAGTCCGTGGATCTCGACGAGCTCATGGACCGGCTGGTCGCTGCGGCGTACACCCGGGTCGACCTGGTCGAGCGCCGGGGACAGATCGCGGTGCGCGGTGGGATCTTGGACGTCTTCCCGCCGACCGAGGAGCACCCGCTCCGACTGGAGCTGTGGGGCGACGAGGTCGAGGCGATCCGGTCCTTCGCCGTCGCTGACCAGCGGTCGCTGCGCCCGGCCCCCTACGGCCTGCGGGCCACGGCCTGCCGTGAGCTGCTGGCCACCGCGGAGGTGCAGGCTCGGGCGGCCGGCCTGGTCGGCCAGCACCCGGGGCTGGACGACCTGCTCGCCCAGGTTGCCCGTGGGATCGCCGTCGAGGGCATGGACGCGCTGGCCCCGGTGCTCGCCGACGGCATGGAGCTGCTGGTCGACCGGGTGAGCGCCGACGCCGTGGTCCTGCTTGCCGACCCCGAGCGGATCCGGGCCCGGGCGGTGGACCTCGTGGCCACCAGCCAGGAGTTCCTGGACGCCTCGTGGTCGGCCACGGCGGCCGGCGGGGCCACCACGAACCCGCCGGTGCCGATCGACCTCGGGCAGGCGGCCTACCGCGATCTTGACGACCTTCGTCACCGGGTGCGCTCCCGCGGGCAGGCCTGGTGGCAGGCCTCGGTGTTTGCCTCCGATCCGGGGTTGGCCACCGTGGCGAGCATGGCGGGCGGCGTGCCGGTGGTCGCCGTGGACCTGGTCGGGGTTCCGGAGTACCGGGGGCAGAGCGCGCGCGCCTTCGCCGACATCGGTGATCGCCTTGCGGCCGGTGACCGGGTCGTGCTGGTCACCCAGGGGCACGGTCCGGCCCAGCGTCTGGTCGAGGCCCTCGCCGACGCGGACCTGCCGGCGCGTCTGGTGGACTCGCTCCCGGCGGCACCGGTTCCCGGGGTCGTCACGATCACCACCGGGCTGCTCGTCCACGGGGTCCGGGCGCCGGCGGCAGGGCTGCTGGTGCTCACCGAAGCCGACCTGGCCGGACAGCGAGGGGCCCATCGAGAGACGTCCCGACTGCCCGCCCGCCGACGCGAGCAGATCGACCCGCTGACCCTGCGGCCGGGCGACCCGGTCGTGCACGAGCAGCACGGGGTCGGTAGGTACCTCGAGATGGTCGCCCGTACCGTGGCGGGGGCGACCCGCGAGTACGTGGTGATCGAGTACGCCCCGAGCCGCCGCGGCCAGCCCGGCGACCGGCTCTACGTGCCGGCTGACGCCCTGGACCAGGTGACCCGGTACGTGGGTGGGGACGCCCCGACCCTGGACCGTCTCGGCGGCGGAGACTGGGTCAAGCGCAAGGGGCGGGCCCGCAAGGCGGTACGCGAGATCGCCGGTGAGCTGATCCGGCTGTACAGCGCGCGCATGGCCTCGCCTGGCTTCGCGTTCTCCCCGGACTCCCCGTGGCAGCGGGAGCTGGAGGACGCCTTCCCGTATGTCGAGACCCCGGACCAGCTCTCCTGCATCGACGAGGTCAAGGCCGACATGGAACGTCCCGTGCCGATGGACCGGCTGGTCTGCGGGGACGTCGGGTACGGCAAGACCGAGGTCGCGGTACGCGCAGCGTTCAAGGCGGTGCAGGACGGTAAGCAGGTCGCGGTCCTGGTGCCGACGACCCTGCTGGTCTCCCAGCACCTCACCACCTTCGCCGAGCGGTACGCCGGGTTCCCGCTGGTGGTGAAGGCGCTGTCCCGGTTCCAGAGCGACGCCGAGGCGGCCGCGGTGCGTGCCGGGGCGGCCGACGGGACCGTGGACGTGGTG
>JAJYSQ010000170.1 GCA_021793495.1 Actinomycetes bacterium | reverse complement strand
GAACACTACGCTGGCCACACCGGGCGGGGTCGCATAGTGGCCGAGTGCGCTGGTCTTGAAAACCGGTGGAGGGCAACCTCCCGTGGGTTCAAATCCCACCCCCGCCGCCCATCACCGGTCTTCCGGGGTCCTGCCGTGCCCTCCATGACCAGCCGGTGGACCAGCCTGCTCTGGCGAGTCGGCCTGCCCGTCCTGAACCTCTGGGTACGCACCGCGTCCCGCCTGCGCACCGAGGGCCTGGAGAACCTGCCGCGGCGCGGGAGCAGGAGATCGCCGACCGGTCGTTGCGGGCCGTTCTCGACCTACGCAGCGACCACGCTCTCCACGGTCTGCAGCGCCCAGCCGAACCCTGAGAGGTACGCGCGTGCCACGTCCTGGATGTCGACCCCGACCACCTGCGACGTCGACGCCGCGGCGTCGACGTCCCCGGCCTCGTAGGCGAGCACCGTGCCCAACAGCGCACCCAACGGGCCCGAGCCGTCCACCAGGGCGGCGCGGAGCCCGTCATCCAGCGGCAGCGCTCCCAGCGCCTCGGGCAGCGGCATCCCCAGCAGGGCGTCGAGCTCGGAGAGCATCCCGACGGTGAACGCGGCCTCGGGCGTCACCCCCGACCACTGCCCGGCGAGCAGCTCGCACGTCCGACCGCGCGCGCACGCGTTGGACACCAGCTCCGGGTCGCCCACGCAGGAGTCGGCGAGCACCATCAGGATCAGCCAGCGCCGCAGCGTGGAGAACCCGAGCATCACCAGCGCGTCACGAACGGAGGAGACCGTGCGGTGCAGCCCCGAGGCTGCCGAGTTCACCGCGCGCAGCACCCGGTAGGTCAGCCCCACATCCATCCGGACCAGCGCCTCGATGTCGTCGACATCGCACTCGGGACGGGCCAGCAGCCCCAGTACCTGCATGGTCGCCACCTGTCCCGGGCCGATCGTGGCGCCGCTGATCAGCTCCGGCCGGGCGAAGTACCACCCCTGCACGAGCTCGAAGCCCAGCTCGGTAGCCACGGCCAGGTGGTCGGCGGTCTCCACCCGCTCGGCGACCAGGGTGAGCTCTCGGTCCCGGCACCGCGCGGTCAGGGCTCGGACGACGTCCGCGTTGTTCGCCTGCAGATCGATCTTGGCGTACGACACGTGCGGCAGCAGGTCGGCCCGCCCCGGGGTGAACCCGTGGTCGTCGACGGCGAACACGTACCCCTGCTCGCGCAGCGATCGCACCCCGCTGACCACCCCCGGGGTCACCGGGACCGCGGTGAGGATCTCCAGCACGGCGTTGTCCGGCGGGAACGGGACCGACCGGCGCCCGTCGAGGAACGACGCCGTCACGTTCACGAACGCCGTCTTCTCCCCGACCAGGACGGGCAGGCCGAACTCGGTGAACGTGTTCACCAGCACCGTGGCGGTCACCTCGTCGCCCCGACCGGTTGCCACCTGCGCCGCCGGGGTGTCGCGGAACGACAACTCGTACCCGACGATCCGACGGTCCCGGTCGCAGATCGGCATTCGTCCGACGTGTACCTGGTGAGCGGTCATGCGAGCTGAACGGCCATGCGATTCGCCCTCCCCCCGGCACTCTCGGCACCGACCACACCGGTCTTGAACACGGGCCCACGGGCAGGGGGTGAACGTCGCCGAGGGCCCGGCCGTCACCAGGAGGTCCCGGAGGGCGCCGAGTGGATGCCGAGTGGATGCCGAGTGGATAGAGTCTCGCCGCACAGGACGGTGACCGGGCCGATGCCCCGTCAGGCCACGGCACCGATCGAGATCCCCGGGAGGTCCCGTGTCGACCGTAGCCGTGCGCCTGTCTCGCCAGCCGGTGCTCACCGACGCCTTGGTGCGCCGATCCGTCGTGGCCGATGCCGGCCTGGTCCTCGGCGCGGCCGCGCTGACCGCCCTGGCCGCGCAGGTGGTGATCCCGGTGCACGGCCTGCCGGTGCCGATCACCGGGCAGACCTTCGCCGTCCTGCTCACCGCCGCGGCTCTCGGGCCGGCGCGCGGCGTGCTCGGCCAGCTGGTCTACCTGCTCGCCGGGCTGGTCGGACTGCCCGTCTACGCCGGTGCCACCTCCGGCGCGCACGTGCTGCTCGGGGCCAGCGGCGGGTACCTGGTCGGGTTCGTCCTGGCCGCCGCCCTCATGGGCGTCGCGGCTCGCCACGGGTACGACCGTCGTCCGCTGGGCGTGGCTGTGTCGTACGCGCTGGGCACCCTGGTGATCTACGCGTGCGGGGCATCGGTGCTGGCCCTGGTCACGCACGTCGGCCTGGTCACCTCCGTGCGTCTGGGCGTGCTGCCCTTCCTCGGCGGCGACCTGGTCAAGGCCGTGGCTGCGGCGGCCGCGCTGCCGGGAGCCTGGTGGCTGGTTCGGCGCACCGGCGGGCGCTGACCATCGACCACGACCTGGTCGTCCTGTCCGGCGGGGCCGGGCGACGGCTGGGTGGCGTCCCCAAGGGCGACCTGGTCCTCGGGGTGCGCAGGCTGCTCGAGCGCGTGATCGCCGCCGACCCATCGGCCCGAGACGTCGTGATCGTCGGCCCGACGTCCGCAGCCGTCGTACGCCGTGATGGGCGTCCCGAGCCGATCTGGTGCCGAGAGGACCCCCCCGGGGGCGGGCCGCTGGCTGGCCTCGCGGCCGCCCTGCCGTACGTGACCAGCCCTGTGCTGCTCGTGCTGGCGGTGGACCTGCCCTTCGCCGCACCGGCGGTGCCGGAGCTGCTGGCGGCTGTGGACGCCCCGGGGGTGTCGGCGGCGGTGCTCACCCAGCTCTCCGGGCACCGGTTGGCCCTCGCCGCTGCGTACCGTCGACAGCCTCTGGTCGACCGGCTGGGCGCCATCGGCGAGCCGAGCGGACGACCCCTGTCCCTGGTGCTCGACGGACTGGACGTGGTCCAGGTGCCCGACCGATGGGGTGCCAGCCAGGACGTGGACACTCCCGGGGACCTGGACCGAGCCCGCCGCCGCGCCGATCAGGTCGACGTGACCCGCCAGACCGGCCGGGGTCGGTGACCCGCGGGAGATGACCACCCCCCTGCCCTGGCCGCAGGCGCGCGAACGGGCGTACACCGCGCCGACGCCCCCGGTCGCCCGCGTGCTGCCGCTGATGCAGACCCCCGGGACCGTCCTCGCTGAGCCGCTGTACGCCACCGCCGAGCTGCCCCCCGCGACGATCTCAGCGATGGACGGCTGGGCGGTCTGCGGCACCGGACCCTGGCGGATCGTCGGGCGGGTGCTGGCCGGGGCGACCGGCCGGGGGATCCAGCCCGGGCAGGCCGTGGAGATCGCCACCGGGGCGTGGCTACCCGAGGGTGCTCGGGCGGTGCTGCGTCGCGAGCACGGGCGGGTGAGGGCCGAGGACACCACCCCCCCGACCGCAGCGGGATGCTCCGGCGCACCGGTGGCGCTGCTCGACGGGACCGTCGCCGACGGCACCGACCTGCGTCGGGCCGGAGAGGAGTGCGCATCCGGCGCGCTGCTGGCTGACGCCGGGTCCGTGCTGCGCCCCGCCCTGCTGTCCCTGGCCGCGGCCACCGGCCACGATGCCCTGCGGGTCATCCCGCGTCCCCAGGTGCAGATCCTGGTCCTCGGCGACGAGCTGCTCGACACCGGCCTGCCGCACGACGGGCGGGTCCGGGACGCGCTCGGTCCCGCGTTGCCCTCCTGGCTGACCTGGGCTGGTGCCGAGGTCATCGGCGTGCAGCGGGTGGGTGACGACGCCGCGACCCTGGCACGGGCGATCACCGGGTCGGGCACGGAGCTGGTGGTGACCACCGGAGCCACCGCCGCCGGGCCCGCCGACCACCTGCACTCAGTGCTCGGGCAGCTGCACGCCGAGCTGGTCGTCGACGGGGTCGCCGTCCGCCCCGGACACCCCATGCTGGCCGCGTCGATGCCCGGCGACTCGGCGGACGGCCCCAGGCGCTGGCTGGTCGGCCTGCCGGGGAACCCGTACGCCGCGGTCGCCGGGCTGGTCACCCTCGCGGTCCCGCTGATCGCCCGGATGTCCGGGCGCGGCCTGCCCGCCAGCGGGCGGATCCGACTGGACGCCGCCGAGCGCGGCGCCGGAGGCGACCACCGCCTGGTTCCGGTCGCCCCGGTCGGACGAGGGGGCGGGGGGGGAGCCTGGCATGCCCTGCCGTTCCGCGGCGCGGGCATGCTGCGCGGACTGGCCCAGGCCAGCGCACTCGCCGTCATCCCCCCCGGGGGCGCGCCCGCCGGCGTGGAGCTGGACCGGTTGGACCTGCCCTGAGCCCGCAGCCCCGGACGCTCGGGCCCGGCATAGGCTGGTCGACCATGAAGGCCGTCGTGATCACCCGTCCGGGAGGGCCCGAGGTTCTCACCTGGGCCGAGGTCCCCGACCCGGTCCCCGGACCGGGCGAGGTGCTCATCCAGGTGGTCGCCGCCGGGGTCAACCGCGCCGACCTGCTGCAGCGCCAAGGCCAGTACCCCCCGCCGCCGGACTGCCCGCCCTACCCGGGGCTGGAGTGCTCCGGGCACGTGATCGGGCTCGGCCCCGAGGTGACCGGGGTGTCCATCGGGGACCCCGTGGTCGCGCTGCTGTCCGGCGGAGGGTATGCCGAACAGGTGGTGGCACCGATCACCCAGGTGCTGCCCGCACCGGTGGGCGTGGACCTGGTCGACGCCGCCGGGCTTCCGGAGGTGGTCGCCACCGTCTGGTCCAACGTGTTCACCCTGGCCGCGCTGCGCCCCGATGAGCACGTGCTCGTGCACGGCGGGGCCAGTGGGGTCGGCACGATGGCCATCCAGCTCGCCTCCGTGCTCGGCGCCACGGTGCTGACCACCGCTGGCAGCGCCGAACGACTGGAGCGCTGCCGGTCACTCGGCGCTGCCGTGGGCATCGACCACCACGTCCAGGACTTCGTCGAGGTGGTGCACCAGGTCACCGGCGGCCGGGGCGTGGACGTGATCCTGGACAACATGGGAGCGGCGTACCTGGCCCGCAACATCGCCGCCCTCGCCGCCAACGGACGGCTGGTGGTGATCGGCCTGCAAGGCGGAGCCCGGGCCGAGCTGGACCTGGGGGTGCTGCTGTCGAAGCGGGCCGCGGTGCTCGCCACGTCACTTCGAGCCCGTCCCGCGGCGGAGAAGGCCGCGATCATGGCCTCGGTGCGCGAGCATGTCTGGCCGCTGCTCCGCGACGGGCGCGTGCACCCGGTGATCGACCGGAAGCACCCGATGAGCCGAGCCGGTCAGGCGCATGCCGAGCTCGAGACAGGCGGGATCGTCGGCAAGGTGCTGCTGCTCCCCGGATGATCGAGGCTCTGCCGTACCCCACGGGGCCGTACCCCACGGGGCCGTACCCCACGGGCGGCACCCGGGTCC
>JAJYSQ010000169.1 GCA_021793495.1 Actinomycetes bacterium | reverse complement strand
CCTCGGCCTTGTGGTAGAGGGCATTGATCTGCGACTGCACCTGGGCGATCGTGAGCGATGGAGCTGCCCAGGCGCCGGTAGGGGCCACCAGGGTCGCACCGGTCGCCACCGCGCACAACGCGACGAGAGCAGCGGTGGCGCGGCGGGACAGGGCCCGACGAGGCAAGACCCGACGAGGCGAAGAGGCTGGAGACAGCGCGGTTTCAGGCAGCGCGGCTCGGGACAGGGCGGTTCGAGACACTCGTCGGACGTCGCTGTTCGCCACGGAAACGGTACAGCCCTTCTTCCTCGGCCGCCTACCGGGTGAGCTGACGGGTTCGGGCGGGGAAGAGCGCCCTACAACGGCACGCCGTGGGGGCGTGACCGTCGATTCACCCCAGGGAACGTGTGGGTCCCCGGCTCCGACAGCACGACTCCCGTGGAGGGCAGTCGCCCTGCCGAACTCGGCGGTGGTACCCGCGTCACCCGAGTGGGCGATCAGTGGTCGAGCACCTGGACCGGCACACTAGTCATGCTCCGGGTCCACGTTCAATTCCCTGTCCCCATGGGCGTGTCAAATTTTCGTTACCGGTCTGAGATCACTCTGTGTCCGTGGCGCGATCCCGCGGTCCGTGGCGCGATCCCGCGCTCGCCGGCCAGCCTGACGACCCGCAGACGTCGCTCATCCGGCGCGACGCACCAACCGCAGGGGCGGGACGAGGCCGGAGCGGGCCAGCACGTCCAGCGCACGCTCCTGGGCCTCGTCGACGACCTCGACCCTGGGGCCGGGACCGTCGAGCAGGACCGAGACCACGCAGTCCGCACACGCAGCTCCGCGAACTTCGCACCGGTCACAATCGATGATCATCCTGACCTCCTCACGGTCGGCGGACGCCCGCTGCGCCCACCCGACGAGGACGCTAGGAGGTACCACCGACAGAACTGCCGAGAAGCCGGGCCAGCGCCACCGAGGCCAGCGCTCGAGCCCCGGCGGCGCGCACCCCGTCGGCCACCTCGCGATCACTGGAGACGACGAGAACGGGACGGCCCTGAGGCTCGGCCCGGACCAACGCGCGGACCAGGTCGTCGGCGCTGCTGCCGGGACGGCTGAACAGCACCCGGACCCCCCGTACCGACGGAGCCGGCACGGGGGCGTCCAGCAGGGCCCCGTCGAAGCAGCAGGTGATCTCGGCGCCGGTCCGTGCGGCCACGGCGGCCAGCCCCATCACCAGACGGTGACGCTGCTGCGCCAGGGACAGCCAGGGGTAGGCGGTCTTGGTCACGTTGTAGCCGTCGACCACCAGGTGGACGCGCGGGAGTCCGAGCAGCTGGTCGAGCAGCGCCGGGTCGGTCTCGTCCAACGGCGGGCCGGTGGGCGTGCCGACCTGTCCAGCCCAGTCCGGCGAGCCAGCGCTCGCGGCGAGCTCGGCCACGGCGTCGGCGGGCTGGGCGGTCACCGCGGGCAGCGCCAGCTCGCGGCGAAGCCCTTGGGCGGCAGCCACCAGGGTGTCCAGGAGAAGCCGCGCCCGGGAGTCCGCGTCGGTGCGCCCCTGTCGTCCGGACCGGCGGACCGTGACGAGCTCGGCCTCGACACGAGCCAGCTGGGCCTGGACCCGACGCGCCTCGGCAGCGGCGTCGGCAACCGCCCGGTCGGCCTCGGCGCGGACCCGCTCGACGGCCCGGGCAGCGGCTCCGGCCTGCTGCTCGGCCCGAGCCACGGCGGCCAGGGCCTGACGTCGTTCCCGCCGGGCCGTCTCGGCCGCATCGCGTGCCTCGCCCAGCTGCGCCACCAGCGCCGCGACGCGTTCCTGCCCGCTGGTCCGGGCCTGGTCCAGGGCCGCCTGCAGGCGGAGAACCTCGCCGTCCTCGATCCGTCGGCGCCGGTCCTCTCCCGCAGCCAGGACCCGGCGACCGGACTCCCCGACCGCCTGCACCCAGCCGGTCGGCCGGATGAGGTACGCCAGCGCCGCGAGCTCGACGGGGTCCGCCGTCTGCGGCAGTCGTCCCTGCTCGATCTCCTCGACCAGCTCACGAGCGCCGTCACGGACCCGAGCGGCGATCCGCTCGCGGAAGTCCGGGTCCGTGTCCAGCACGGCGGCCAACGCCGCGCCCCCGGCCCGTACCCGTCGCGCCGGAGTGAACCGACGGACCGCGCGCAGCCGGGCCGGCACCTCGTCCTCGCCCAGCGCGCCGAGTGCGCCGGCCGCCAGGGTCAGCACCCGGGTGCGGACCGGTGCCGGCAGGACGTCGAGCTGCTCAGGATCGTCGGTGTTCACAGCACGCCGGCGGCACGCAGTGCGGCGACCCGTTCGGGGCCGTACCCCAGATCGGCGAGCACCTGGTCGGTCTGCCGGCCCAAGGGCTGGGGGATCGCCCCCGCGCCGGCCGGGGTACGCGCCAGCCTCACGACCGGCATCAGCAGCGGGCCCAGGGTACCGTCACCGAGATCCACCGTACGGACCGAGCCACGGGCCACCGCGTTGGGATCAGCCAGCGCCTCGGCGACGTCCAGCACCGGGGCCAGGCAGGTCTCCTCCCCGGCCGCCAGAGCGGCCCACTCGTCCCGGGTCCGCGTCGCCAGCACGCCCGCCAGGCGCCCGGCCAGCTCCTCCTGACGGGTCGGGTCGAGCTGCCAGTCCGCGACCTCGGCGATCCCGAGCAGCTCGCAGGTACGGGCGAAGAACTTCGGCTCCAACGCCCCCAGCGCCACGTACCGTCCGTCGGCACACCGGTACACGCGGTAGCAGGCCATCCCGCCGGTCAGCGGACCGGCTCCCGGACCGTACTCCACCCCGACGGCAGCCGCCCCGGCCCCGAGAAGCTGCAGGGACAACGCGGCATCGGACATGGCGACGTCCACCCGCTGACCGCGGCCGCTGCGTGCCCGCTCGGTCAGCGCAGCCAGGGCGCCGACCACGGCCTGCAAACCCGCGGCCAGGTCGGCCACCTGCACGCCCGGGAGCACCGGAGGCCCACCGCGCGCCCCGGTACCCGCCAGCACCCCGGCGTACGCCAGCGCGTCGATGTCGTGCCCGGGTCTGGTGGCGTAGGGCCCATCCGGGCCGTACGCACTGATGGCGACGTGGACCAGGCGTGGGAAGCTCGTCGACAGCACATCCTCCCCCAGCTCGAGACGGTCGAGCACCCCAGGTCGGAACGACTCGACCAGGACGTCGGCGCGAACGAGGAGGTCGAGCAGCACTGCGCGTCCTTCGGGGTGGCGCAGGTCCAGGGCGATCGAAGCCTTGCCCCGGTCGAGGTTGGCGTGCAGGCCGCTACGGCCCCCGGCGGTCAACGGCGGCATGGTCCGCACCTGGTCCCCGGTCCCGGGCTGCTCCACCTTGACCACCCGTGCCCCCAGGTCGGCCAGCAGGGCGCTGGCGTACCCGCCGGGCAGCATCCGGGACAGGTCCACGACCACCACCCCGTCCAGCGCGCCAGGACCGGTGCGGGCAGGCTGGGACGGGGACACAGGCACCTCCGGTGCGGTCGACAGGATGCGGTCGCGGGGTGGGACGACCTGCCTCGAGGGTACGGGCCCGGCCGCGGTCAGCCGCGAAGCTGTCGGGCCTCCGGCGTACCTTCCTGGTCGTGCCCACCACCATCGGCTCCCGACCCGACCCCAGCACCAGCCCCGGCCAGGTCCCCGGCCAGGTCCCCGGCCAGGTCAGCTTCGACGAGATCGGCCAGCCTCTGGTCGACACGACGTTCGTGGTGGTCGACCTGGAGACCACCGGGGGCTCGCCGACCGGCGCGGCGATCACCGAGATCGGTGCGGTCAAGGTTCGCGGTGGGGTGGTGCTCGACGAGTTCGCCACGCTGGTCGACCCGGCCCAGCCGATCCCCGCGTTCATCGCCGTGCTCACCGGGATCACCGATGCGCTGGTCGCCGGTGCCCCTGAGCTGTCCAGCGTGCTGCCGGCGTTCCTCGAGTTCGCCCACGGCGCGGTTCTCGTGGCCCACAACGCACCGTTCGACGTGGGCTTCCTGCGCGCAGGGGCCGCCCGGCTGGACCTGCCGTGGCCGGATCTGCCGGTCGTCGACACCGCGCGGCTGGCCCGCGTCGTGCTGGACCGTGACGAGGCGCCCAACTGCAAGCTCGCTACCCTGGCGGCGCTGTTCCACGCCACCACCACCCCTGAGCACCGCGCGCTGGCCGACGCGCGAGCCACGGTGGACGTGCTGCACGGACTGATCGAGCGGCTGGGCGGGGCCGGGCTGAGCACCCTCGACGAGCTCATGACGTTCACGTCCCAGGTCAGCGTCGCGCAGCGGCGCAAGCGTCACCTGGCCGACCGCCTGCCGGAGTCCCCCGGGGTCTACCTGTTCACCGCGGCCGGCGGGCGCGTGCTGTACATCGGTACGTCCAAGAACCTGCGCTCGCGGGTCCGGACGTACTTCACCGCTGCCGAGACCCGACCACGGATGCGGCAGATGGTCTCCTTGGCGACCGGGGTCACGCCGATCCTGTGCCCCACGTCGGTCGAGGCCCAGGTCCGGGAGGTGAGGATGATCGCCCAGCACCGACCGGCGTTCAACCGGCGTTCCCGCGCCCCCGAGCGCACCGGCTGGCTTGCGCTGACCCGCGAGCCGTTCCCGCGGCTGTCCCTGGTCCGTCGGGTCAGGTCCGACGACGACGACCACCTGGGTCCGTTCCCGTCGATGCAGGCGGCACAGGCGACGATCGAGGCTCTGCAGGAGGCGTTGCCCCTACGCCAGTGCCGGACCCGGCTGTCCCCACGCCGACCGTCACCGTCCTGCGTGCTGGCCGAGATCGGCCGGTGCCAGGCCCCGTGCACCGGCGCCCAGACCGTCCAGGAGTACGCCGCGCACGTCGATGCGGCCCGTGCGGTGTTCACCACGGATCCCAGCCCGGTGGTCGAGGTGCTCGAGGCCCGGATCAGCGCGCTGGCCGCTCAGGAACGGTACGAGGAGGCCGTGCCGTGGCGCGACCGGCTGGTGGCCCTGCTTCGGACGTGCGCCCGGGCTCAGCGTCGCCGGGCGTTGACCGGGTGCGCGGAGCTGGTCGCCGCTCGACCCGAGCCTCTGGGCGGCTGGGAGGTGCTGGTGGTGCGCTACGGCAGGCTCGCCGCTTCCGGCCACGCGCCCCCTGGCGCCTGGCCTGGGCCCTACCTGCAGGCCTTGCTCGCCACCGCGGAGTCCGTCCCCGAGCCGAGCACCGGGACGCAGGACCCCGAATCCGGTGCGATGACCACCGTGGAGGAGACCGAGATCCTGCTGCGCTGGTTGGACGAACCCGGGGTCCGGCTCATCGAGGTCACCGGCGCCTGGACCTGCCCGGTACGGGGCGCGGAACGCTTTGCGCCGGTGGTGACCGGGCTGGACCGCTCCGACCTCAGCGGGA
>JAJYSQ010000168.1 GCA_021793495.1 Actinomycetes bacterium | reverse complement strand
CCGGCTGCTCCAGGGCGTTCGTCCAGTGCTCCAGGCGCAGTGGCCCGTCGGCGCACGGATGGTAGGAGGCCGCGCAGTCTCCGGTGGCCACCACCGACTCGAGGTTGGTGGCGCACCGCACATCGGTGACCACCCCACCCGAGAGGACCAGGCCCGAGCCGGCCAGCCACTCGACGTTCGGAACGGCCCCCACGCCGACGACCACGAGGTCGGCCGCGAGCTGTTCGCCGGTGCCCAGGCGTACGCCCGTGACCCGCTCACCACCGCCGGTCCGCGCCGTGACGAAGCCATCCACCCCCACGCCGGTGAGCAGCCGCACCCCGTGGTCGGCGTGCATGCGGGCGCACACGGCGCCCATCTCCTCGCCCAACGGCCCGGCCAGCGGAGCACGGAGCGCCTCGACGAGGGTCACCTGCCGACCGAGCCCGTGCAGGGTGGCCGCCACCTCGGCTCCGACGAACCCGGCGCCGACGACCACGACCCGCTCGGCGTCGACAAGATCGGCGCGCAACGCCTCGGCGTCGTCCAGGGTGCGCAACGTGTGCACCCCCGCAGGCGAGGGGCCGGGCAGGGTCCGCGCCCGGGCCCCGGTCGCCACGACGACCCCATCGGCCAGCAGGCGCTGCCCGGTGTCCAGCACGACGGCCCCCTCCACCGGATCCAGCCCGACGGCCCGGCGACCGAGCTGCCACTGCAGCGCCAGGTCGGCCTCCTCCTGTCCGCTGGCCAGCGCGAGCTCGGCCGCGGGGATGTGGCCGGCCAGGAACGACTTCGACAGCGGGGGACGGTCGTACGGCCGGTGCCGCTCGGCGCCGACCAGGGTGATCTCACCGTCGTACCCCTGCCCGCGCAACGCCCGGGCCGCGGAGAACCCGGCGAGCGAGGCCCCGACGACGACGACCCGGGTCAGCACGCGCTCAGCCCCGGCTCGACGAACACCACCCCGTCCTCGACGACGACCCGGTGGGTGCCCACCGGTCGCTTGGCGGGCGGGCCGGCGACCTCACCGGTCCGCAGGTCGAAGCAGGAGGAGTGCAGCGGGCACTCCACGGTGGTGCCCTGCACCCACCCCTCGGCCAGCGAGGCGTCCTGGTGGGTGCACGTGTCGTCGATCGCGTAGAAGGCTTCTCCCACGCGGAACACCGCGATCGGCACGTCGGCCTCGACCCGTACCGACTGGCCGTCGGGTATGTGCTCGACCCGACCGACTGCGATCATGCGACCTCCACCGAACCGGCACCCTGTTGTGTGATGCACAACAGATGGCACTATGAGGAACAAGTCTCCCGACGGGGTGCCGTACCGTCAAGAGTGGCCGGCGGTGTGCCAGCGCACCGCCCGTTCGGTGGTCGCCACCCTCGGTACAGTCCGCCCATGGACGAACCTGCCGGCCCGCCCGCGCCGGGACGAGCCACGCCCACCGGGACGGTGCAGTCGGTGGAGCGGGCGCTGAGCATCCTGGACATCCTCGCCCGGGTGGGCCAGGCGGGGGTCACCGAGCTGTCCGAGGAGCTGGGGGTGCACAAGTCCACAGCCTTCCGGCTGCTGGCCTCCCTGGCGGGCCGGCAGCTGGTCGAGCAGGTCGGGGAGCGGAGCAAGTACCGGCTCGGCGTGGGCATCCTCCGGCTGGCCGGTGCCACCATCGCACGGCTGGACATCGTGACCCAGGCCCACGACGTCTGCCAGCAGCTGGCCCGCGAGCTCGGCGAGACCGTGAACCTGGCCGTGCGCGACGCAGACGCCGTCACCAACCTGACGCAGGAGTACGGCGCCGCGGCCGTGACCACGCACAACTGGATCGGTCAGCGCACCCCCCTGCACGCGACGTCCAGCGGCAAGGTGCTGCTGGCCTGGGCCGACGAGTCCGACCGCGAGGCGGCGTGCGCCGCGCCGCTACCGGCGTTCACGCCTCGGACGATCACCGACCCACGGCTGCTGCTCGCCGAGCTGGCCGCCGTCCGCGAGCAAGGGTGGGCAGCGACGGCAGCGGAGCTCGAGCCAGGCCTGCACGCCGTGGCCGCGCCCGTGCGCGACGACCACGGCCGGGTGGTCGCCGCGGTCAGCGTCTCGGGACCCTCGTACCGGCTGAGCGTGGCGTCCTTCCCCACCGTGGCAACCCGGTTGTGCGCGGGCGCCCGGGAGATCTCCGTCCGGATGGGGTACCGGGCACCGGGGTGAGCCCGGCCCGAGCCGGACGTACGGTCAGTGGCCTCGTTCCGCCCACTCGACCAGGTGCGCCGCGGCCTGCCCGATGCTGGTCGGCTCCCCATGCCCGGGCGGCACGGTGGTCTGCTCCGGCAGACGCAGCAGCCGGTCTCGGATCGAGGCGATCGTTCGCCCGTCCAGGATCCGACGCAGCGCCCGCGGACCCTTGCCCGACCCGATCGTCGGCCGCTACTGTCCGGAAGCGGTGCACATCGTGAGATGCGTTGTGCACCATGCAACACTCGACGAGCACGAGGAGCGCTCGATGACCGCGAACCACTACGACTACATCATCGTCGGGGGCGGCTCGGCCGGGTGTGTCCTGGCCAACCGGCTCAGCGCCGATGCCGGTACCCGCGTGCTGGTGCTCGAAGCCGGCCGCCCGGACTGGCGGGCGGACGTGCTGATCCACATGCCGGCTGCCCTGACGATGGTCATCGGCCACCGGATGTACGACTGGTGCTACCGGTCAGAGCCCGAGCCGTTCCTGGGCGGTCGGCGCATCTCCCACGGCCGGGGCAAGGTCCTGGGCGGGTCCAGCAGCATCAACGGCATGATCTTCCAGCGAGGCAACCCGTTGGACCTCGAACGCTGGGCCGCCGACCCCGGGATGCGGACCTGGGACTACGCCCACTGCCTGCCGTACTTCAAGAAGATGGAGACCTGCCTCGCCGGGGCCGACCAGTGGCGTGGCGGCAGCGGACCGCTCGTCCTGGAGCGAGGCCCGGCGACCAACCCGCTGTTCGCCGCGTTCTTCGCCGCCGCCGGACAGGCCGGGTACCCGTTGACCACGGACGTCAACGGGTACCAGCAGGAAGGGTTCGCCCCCTTCGACCGTACGATCCACCGCGGCCGACGGCTCAGCGCAGCACGGGCGTACCTGCACCCCGTGATGGACCGGCCCAACCTCACCGTGCACACCCTGGCCCTGGTCCACCGCGTGCTGATCCGCAACGGCCGTGCCGTCGGCGTCGAGTACCAGCGCGGCATCGGCCGTGGCATCGGCGGTACGCGGACCGTGTACAGCGGGGACGTGATCCTGGCCGGCGGCGCGATCAACACTCCTGCGCTGCTGGCGCTGTCGGGCGTGGGAAACGCCACCGAGCTGCGAGCCCTGGGCATCCACGTGCACGCGGATCTGCCCGGGGTCGGGGAGAACCTGCAGGACCATCTCGAGACCTACGTGCAGTACGCCTGCACGCAGCCGGTCTCCCTGGCCCCGGCGCTCAAGCTGCGCAACCGCCCGGGGATCGGGCTGGCCTGGCTGTTCCTGCGCTCCGGTCCCGGGGCCACGAACCACTTCGAGGGCGGGGGGTTCGCGCGCAGCAACGACGAGGTGGACTACCCGAACCTGATGTTCCACTTCCTGCCGATCGCGATCCGGTACGACGGCACCCAGCCAGCCTCCGGGCACGGCTACCAGGTGCATGTGGGCCCGATGTACTCCGATGCCCGCGGCTCGGTGAAGATCACGTCGACCGACCCGCGTCGGCATCCGGCGCTGCGCTTCAACTACCTGTCCACCGAGAAGGACCGGCGCGAGTGGGTGGAGGCGATCCGGGTGGCCCGGTCCATCCTCACCCAGCCCGCGTTCGACGAGTTCAACGCGGGGGAGATCTCCCCGGGTCCCTCGGTGAGCACCGACCAGGAGATCCTGGACTGGGTGGCCAGGGATGCGGAGACCGCCTACCACCCGTCCTGCACCGCGGCGATGGGCACCGGGCCGATGTCGGTGGTCGACCCGCTGACCATGAAGGTGCACGGGCTGGAGGGGCTACGCGTGGTCGACGCCTCGGTCATGCCGTACGTGACCAACGCCAACATCTACGCCCCCGTCATGATGGTGGCGGAGAAGGCCGCGGACCTGGTCGCCGGCAACACCCCGCTGGCGGCCGAGCACGTGCCGTTCTACCGCCGCCACCGCGACCAGGACGCCCCGGCCCCGTGAGCGAGGTCGAGGCTGCCCTCAGCACTCGATGACGTTGACCGCCAGCCCGCCGCGTGAGGTCTCCTTGTACTTCACCTTCATGTCGGCCCCGGTCTCGCGCATGGTCTTGATCACCTTGTCCAGGCTGACCACGTGCTGCCCGTCACCGCGCAACGCCATCCGAGCGGCGTTGATCGCCTTCACCGAGGCCATCGCGTTCCGCTCGATGCACGGGATCTGCACCAGTCCGCCCACCGGGTCGCAGGTCAGGCCCAGGTTGTGCTCCATCGCGATCTCGGCGGCGTTCTCCACCTGCTGGGGGGTGCCGCCGAGCACCTCGGTCAGCGCGCCGGCCGCCATGGAGCAGGCGGAGCCCACCTCTCCTTGGCACCCCACCTCGGCCCCGGAGATCGATGCGGTCTCCTTGTAGATCGAGCCGATCGCCCCGGCCGTGAGCAGGAAGCGCACCACGCCGTCCTCGTCGGCCTCGGGGACGAACCGTACGTAGTAGTGCAGCACTGCCGGGATGATGCCGGCCGCACCGTTGGTCGGCGCGGTGACCACGCGTCCGCCCGACGCGTTCTCCTCGTTGACCGCCAACGCGAACAGGTTCACCCAGTCCAGCACGCGCAGCGGGTCGTCCCGGTCGCCCTCGGCCCGCAAGCTCCGGGCCAGCTCGGCAGCACGACGGCGGACTCTCAGCCCTCCGGGCATCACCCCTTCCGCCTGGCACCCGCGGTGCACGCACTCCTGCATGACGGCCCAGATGTGCAGCAACCCCGAGCGGACCTGCTCGGGCGTCCGGCGCACCTGTTCGTTGGCCAGCATCACCTGGCTGACCGGCCATCCCGTCTCGTGGCACCGAGCCAGCAGCTCGTCGGCGGTTCGGAACGGGTAGGGGACATCGACCTGCTCCGGGACGACGCGGGCCCGGCCGTCCTCGGCGTGCGCCACGACGAAGCCGCCGCCAACCGAGTAGTAGGTGCTCTCGCGCAGCACCTGCCCGTCGACGCCGAGGGCGACGAACAGCAGCCCGTTGGGGTGGAAGGGCAGTGTTCGCCGCCGGTGCATCACCAGGTCCTCGTCGACCCGGAAGGGCACCGGGGTCCGACCCAGCAGCCAGACCGTGCCGGACTGGCGGATCTTCTCGACCCGCTCGCCGGTCGTGCCGACCTCGACCGTCTCCGGCTCGGCACCCTCCAGGCCGAGCAGCACAGCCATCGGCGAGCCG
>JAJYSQ010000167.1 GCA_021793495.1 Actinomycetes bacterium | reverse complement strand
GGTCAGAGCCATGGCATGCACGCGACGACGGTACCCGGTGGGGCCCGCACCTGGCCGCAGCCGCACCTGGCCGCAGCCCAGCATGCCCGGCGGTACGCGGTCCTACGCTCCGCGCAGGACCGCGTACCAGAGCCGGTCGGAGACCGCGACCACGTGCTCCCCCATCTGCACGTACCGCCGGTAGAGGTCCTGCGCGGCCAGCGCTGAACGCACGTCGACGGTGAGCAGCCCGGTCATCGCCTCGCGGTACCGGTGCTCGACGTGGCGCACCGCGCTGGTCGCCGCATCGGCCTGGCGGCCAGCCCCCGTGAGGTCGTGCCGGAGCATGCCCAGCCCCGCGACCAGGGCGTCGGTCCCCTCGGCCAAGGCCGCTCCCATCGCCATGGCATGCTGATCGGGCTGCCAGCCCAGCACCTCGGCCTCCCGGACCGTGTTCTTCGCCGCGTTCACCACCCGGTCGAGCCGTTCCGACAGCACGTACAAGTCCTCCTGGTCCACGGGGGTGGACAGCGCCGCCTGCAGGGCCTCGAGCAGCACCCGTCGCGCCGCGTCGGCCTCGTGCTCGCACCGGCGGACCTCGTCGGACTCCTGCGTGGCTCCGGTCGCCGACCACCGCGCGAGGTGGGCCAACCCTTCCTTGCTGACCTCACCCTGTGCCGCCAACAGGCTGAGCACGTCCGGGACACCATCGAGCAGCAGCCCACGCCACCAGCGAGACCGGAACCGGTTCGTCATCATCGACCCGGCCCGACCCGGTCGTGCCGGCTCATCGTCCGCCCCCCAGCAGCCGGTCGGCACCGGCCAGCCCGGCACCGACCAGCGCGCACGCCGGGACGGTGACGATCCACGCGGTGACCACCGACGAGACGGTAGCCCACCGCACGTGGCGGCGCCGTCGTGCCGCGCCGACCCCCACCATCCCGGAGGCGACCACGGTCGAGGTGCTCACCGGGGCCCCGAGGTACCCCGCGCCCAGGATCGTCAGTGCGGACGCGGCCTGAGCGGCCAACCCGTCCAGCGGGCCACCGCGGTAGAACCGGGAGGAGACCGTACGGATGATCCGCTGACCTCCGGCCGCTGTTCCTACGGCCAGCACCACGGCGACCAGTGCGGTCACCCAGAACGGGACCGCGAACACCGGGATCACCCCGGCGGCCAGCAGGAGCCCGGTGACCAGCCCCATCGCCTTCTGCCCGTCGTTGGACCCGTCGGCCAGCCCGACCAGGCCAGCGGCCAGCCAGATCAGCCCGCGCAGCGGGTGCAGGGACCGGCGCGTGGCCCGGCGGGCCAGTGGAGCCAGGCCACGGCGAGCGAGCGCCGCCACCCCGGCACCGAGCACCGGAGACACCGCGATCGCCGCGAGGGTGCCGATCACCCCGTAGGGCCGGCCGCCGTGCAACCCACCCCACCCGACCGCCTGCCAGCCACCGAGCACCACGGCCGCTCCGACCAGTCCGCCGACCAGACCGATGCTGGCACTGACCGGGATCCCCCGGCGGGTGGCCACCAGGGTGAACCCGATCGACGCGATCCCCCCTGCCAGGTAGGTGGCCGCAACCTGGGCCGGGGTCACGTGCACCAGGCCGACCATGGTTCGAGCGACCGCCTGGCCGGCGAGCAGGCCGCCGGCCACGTGGGCAACGAGGGCGAAGCCGACCGCGCCCCGGTACGAGGTCGCGCGGGCGGCGATCAGGGCGGCACTGGCGTTGGGTGCATCGGAGACCCCCAGCATGAAGGCGAAGCCGACCGCGACGACCAGCGCCGCGACGCCCTCGACGGTCATCGACCTCCGCGCCGGCGCGCGGCCAGAGCCCGGTCGGCCTCGCGCCGGTCCTGGCGCTCGGCCAGCGCCCGGCGCTTGTCGTACGACTTCTTGCCACGGGCCAGCGCGATCTCCACCTTGGCCCGACCATCCTTGAAGTACAGCGACAGCGGCACCAGGGTGACGCCGCTCTCCTTCGTGGCCCCGATCAGCTTGGCGATCTCCTGACGGTGCATCAGCAGCTTGCGGGGCCGGCGCGGTTCGTGGTTGGTCCATGTGCCCTCGGTGTACTGCGGGATGTGCACCCCCTGCAGCCAGACCTCGCCATCCTTGACGACCGCGTACCCGTCCACCAGCGAGGCCCGCCCAGCCCTCAGCGACTTGACCTCGGTGCCGGTGAGCACCAGGCCCGCCTCGTAGGTGTGCTCGACCGAGTAGTCGTGGCGTGCCTTGCGGTTGGCCGCGATGAGCTTCCGGCCCGTTTCCCGGGACACCTCACCGCCCCCCGACCGGTGCTGGGCTCGACGCAGCGACCGGGGCCAGGGCAGCATCCAGCCCGTTGAGGACCTCCAGGGCCCGGGCCTCGGCCAGGGTCGACGGGGCCCCGGCGGGCACGATCACGTCCGGGGTGATGCCGACGCCGTCGATGCTGCGCCCGGACGGTGTCAGGTAGTGCCCGACGGTCAGCTCGATCGCCGACCCGTCGGACAACAGCGTGGGCTGCTGCACCGAACCCTTGCCGAACGTCTGGGAGCCGACCACGACGGCCCGGTTGCGCTCCTGCAGCGCGGCCGTGACGATCTCCGCGGCGCTGGCGGTCTGCCCATCGACCAGCACGACCAGCGGGGTACGGGTGTTTCCGGTCCCGGTGGCGTCCAGGGTGCGGGCAGGCTCACCTCGCTGCTCGTACGTGACCACCGGGCCACCGTCGAGGAAGGCTGAGGCCACCGCTACCGCCTCGGTGATCAGGCCTCCGGGGTTGCCACGCAGGTCCAGCACGATCCCTGCGGCGTACGCCGCAGGATCGGTGGCCAGCGCGGCTCGCACCTGCGCCCCCACCCCGTGGGTGAACGCCAGCACGTGGATCACGGTGATCTGACCCACGAGCCGCTCGATGGTCACGTTCTGGGTGGCGAAGCTCGCCCGGCTCAGCCGCAAGGTCCGCGTCCCTGTCGGCGTACCGACCTGCACGGTGACCGTCCCGGAGTCCCCGCCGAGCTGGTCGGCAATCGCGGTGACCGGTTGGCTGTCCACCGGGTGCCCAGCGACCGACAGCAGCATGTCCCCCGCCACGATGCCGGCTCGTCCCGCCGAGGAGTCCGGCTGGACGCTGGCTACCTGCACGCCGCCGGCAGCGCCGGGGCGCAGCCAGAGCCCGACCCCGGTGTACCGCCCGTCCAGAGACTGCTGGAAGCTCGCGTACCCCCCGGGGCTGTAGTACGAGGCCCACCGGTCGCCCAGCGCCTTCAGCATCCCCTCGATCGCCCCTCGCTGAAGGACCCCGCGGGCTACCGGCCGGGCCGCCATCGAGGAGATCCGGGCCTCGGCCTGGTCCAGGATCCCCCCGGCCTGCGGGGAGGAAGCGGCCTGCGCCGATCCGTGGCTGGTCACCATGCCGGTGAGCACGCCCGCGACATAGACCACCGCGACGAACCCGGTCATCGAGACCCCGCGCCACGCGGCGCGTGACAGGCGACTGCGGTGCGCGGGCATGGCCGCCAGTGTAGGTGGGCTCGTCTCAGACCCGCAGGAAACGACGCAGGGTGAGCAGGGAGGCGATCGCTGACAGCAGCACGCCGACCACCACCACCACCGCCGAGGTCCCCCAGACCGCGTTCCATCCGATGAAGTTGGTAAACGGGAAGGACGGCACCAGCTTGGCATCGACGAAGTACGCCTTGACCGCGAACAGGGAACCGGAGGCGATCAGCCCACCGATCAGCCCGGCGATCGCGCCCTCCAGGAGGAAGGGCAGCTGGATGTAGAAGCTGGACGCCCCGACCAGCCGCATGATGCCGGTCTCGCGTCGCCGGCTGAACGCCGACACACGGATCGTGTTCGAGATCAACAACGCGGCCGCAACGATCTCGACCAGGGCGATGAACAACGCGGCCGCCTGGAAACCGCCGAGCACCTTGAAGAACTTGTCGAGGATCGCGTGCTGATCCTGCACCTGGTCGACGCCGGGTCTGCCGGTGAACGCGTCCGTGATCACCTGGTACTGCTTGGGGTTCGACAGCTTGACCCGGAAAGACTCCGGCATCGCGGCAGCGGTCACGTTCTGCGCGATCGAGGTGCCCTTGAACTGCTGCTCGAAGTGCGCGAACGCTTGCTGCTGGTTCTCGTAGTAGACCTGTGCCACCAAGGGCTTGAGCGACATCAGGGCGGCGTAGATCGCGCTGCGCTGGGCAGGGGTGACCGGTCCCGTGCAGTTCGGGGAGACCGACTCGGCGTTGCACAGGAAGATCGACACCTCGACCTTGTTGTACCAGTAGTCCTTCATCGCCCCGACCTGCGCTCGGATGAGCAGGCCGGCGCCGAACAGAGCCAGGGAGATCGCGGTGGTCACCACGACCGCGATGGTCATGGTGAGGTTGCGTCGCAGACCGATACCGATCTCACTGGCGATGAACTGGGCTCGCATACGGTGGGGATCACTTCCTGTGCGGGCCGGCGGGTGTGCTCGGCCGTACGACGTGGTCAGCGCGAGTAGCCATAGACCCCCCGGGACTGGTCACGGACCAGCTTGCCCTTCTCCAGCTCGATGACCCGCTTGCGCATCTGGTCGACGACACCGTCGTCGTGGGTGGCCATCACCACCGTGGTGCCCGTCCGGTTGATCCGGTCGAGGAGCTTCATGATCCCGACGCTGCTGGTGGGGTCCAGGTTCCCGGTCGGCTCGTCAGCGATGAGGATCATCGGCCGGTTCACGAACGCCCGGGCGATCGCGACCCGTTGCTGCTCTCCACCGGACAGCTCGTCGGGACGCCGATCGGCCTTGTCAGCCAGCCCCACCAGGTCGAGGACCTCGGGCACGACCCGGGTGATCGCGTGCCGGGGCTTGCCGATCACCTCGAGGGCGAAGGCAACGTTCTGCCCGACCGTCTTGTTGGGCAGCAACCGGTAGTCCTGGAAGACGGTGCCGATCTGGCGGCGCAGCGCCGGGACCTTCCAGTTCGACAGGTGCGCCAGGTCCTTGCCGGCCACGTCGATCCGGCCCCGCGTCGGAGTCTCCTCACGCAGGACCAGCCGCAGGAAGGTCGTCTTCCCCGAGCCGGAGGCGCCCACCAGGAAGACGAACTCGCCCTTGTCGATGTTGACCGACACCCCGTCGAGGGCGGGGAACGCCTGGGCGGGGTAGGCCTTGCTGACGTTCTCGAAACGGATCACGGGGCACCAGACACTGACCGGTAGGCGGCGGGGTGCGCCGACCGTGGCTCGGCCGGCACGGCGAGTGGCCAGGAGGCGAGTGTACGTGCCGTTGCGTCCGATTCGTCGGAGGGCGACCCTCAGGGGCGGTGGCGGACGGGCCGAGCCGGTGCGTACCCTCATGGGGACGGCCAGCGTCGGGTGACCCACTCGGCCCGTCCGCCGAGACGCCC
>JAJYSQ010000166.1 GCA_021793495.1 Actinomycetes bacterium | reverse complement strand
GAGGAGCTGACCCGGTTCGCCGGTGAGCTCGAGATCATCCTCACGTCCGTGGCGAGGGTGGCGGAGGTAGCCGTCGACGGGATCCCGCCCACGTCGCACCCGCTGCCGTTGACCAACGTGGTGCGCCCCGACCAGGTCCGGGCCGGACTGGGCCAGTCGGCGGCGCTGGCCGGTGCGCCGGCGAACGAGCAGGGCCGGTTCCGGGTGCCGCGCATCCTGGACGAGGAGGCGTGATGGACGCCGGGGTCCACGAGCTGACCCGGTGGTCCGCGGCCCGTCTGGGGCATGCGCTGGCCGCTCGCGAGGTCAGCGCTGCCGAGGTGACCACCGCGCACCTGGAGCGGATCGCCGCGGTGGACGACCGGGTGCACGCCTTCTTGTGCGTGGACGCCGAGGGCGCGCTGGCCGCCGCCGAGACGGTGGATGCCGCCCGCGCCCGTGGGGACCAGCTCCCCCTGCTGGCCGGCGTGCCGGTTGCGGTCAAGGACGTGCTCGCCCAGACGGGCCTGCCGACGACCTGCGGGTCCCGGATCCTGCGCGGCTGGGTCCCGCCCTACGACGCCACGGTGGTCCGACGTCTGCGCGCGGCCGGGATGGTCTTGCTGGGCAAGACGAACATGGACGAGTTCGCCATGGGTTCGTCCACCGAGCACTCGGCGTACGGTCCTACCCACAACCCGTGGGACCTGGACCGGATCCCCGGCGGCTCCGGTGGCGGGTCGGCGGCCGCGGTCGCGTCCTGGTCCGCCCCGCTGGCCATCGGCACCGATACCGGCGGGTCCATCCGCCAGCCGGCCGCGGTCACCGGCACGGTCGGGGTGAAGCCGACCTACGGTGCGGTCTCCCGCTACGGCCTGGTCGCGCTGGCCTCCAGCCTCGACCAGGCCGGGCCGTGCGCACGGACCGTCGCCGATGCCGCGCTGCTGCACGCGGTGATCGCCGGTCACGACCGGCTGGACTCCACCTCCATCGACGCCCCGGTGCCCGACGTGGTGGCGGCCGCCCGCCGAGGAGCCGAGGCCGACCTGCGCGGGGTCCGGGTCGGCCTGGTCCGCGAGCTGGACGGCGACGGGTATGCCCCGGGGGTGCGGACGCGGTTCACCGAGGCCGTCGAGGTGCTCGCCGGCCTGGGTGCCGAGGTGGTCGAGGTCTCCTGTCCGCACTTCCCGTATGCCCTGGCCGCGTACTACCTGATCCTGCCGAGCGAGGCCTCGTCGAACCTGGCCAGGTTCGACGGGATGCGCTTCGGGTTGCGGGACGGTGACGACGGCACGCACAGTGCGGAGGAGGTGATGGCACGCAGCCGGGCGGCAGGGTTCGGCCCCGAGGCGAAGCGGCGGATCATGCTTGGCACCTATGCGCTGTCCACCGGGTACTACGACGCCTACTACGGGCAGGCGCAGAAGGTCCGTACCCTGGTTGCCGCCGACTTCGCCGCGGCGTTCGCGCAGGTGGACGTCGTGGTGTCCCCGACCACCCCGACCACCGCGTTCCGCCTGGGGGAGAAGGTCGACGATCCGATGGCCATGTACCTCAGCGACATCGCCACGATCCCGGCGAACCTCGCCGGGATCGCCGCCATGTCGCTGCCTGCCGGCCGGGCCGAGGAGGACGGGCTTCCCGTGGGGGTGCAGCTGATGGCTCCGGCCATGGCCGATGACCGCCTCTACCGGGTGGGTGCGGCACTCGAGGCGGCCCTGGTCGCTCGTTGGGGGCACCTGCTCATCGAGGAGGCACCGGCGCTGTGAGCACCACCGACACGTCTGAGGAGCTGCTGGCCTACGACGAGGCCACCGAGCGGTACGACCCCGTGCTCGGCCTGGAGGTGCACGTCGAGCTGTCCACGGCCACGAAGATGTTCTGCGGTTGTCCGACCGTGTTCGGTGCCGAGCCGAACACCCAGGTGTGCCCGACCTGCCTCGGGCTTCCGGGGTCGCTGCCGGTGGTCAACGCGGTCGCGGTCGAGTCGGCGATCCGGATCGGGCTGGCGCTGAACTGCTCGATCGCCTCGTGGTGCCGGTTCGCCCGGAAGAACTACTTCTACCCGGACATGCCCAAGGACTACCAGGTCTCCCAGTACGACGAGCCGATCGCCACCGACGGCTGGATCGACGTGCCGGCCACCATGGACGGGCAGGCCCACACGGTCCGGGTCCCGATCGAGCGGGCTCACCTGGAGGAGGACACCGGCAAGTCGCTGCACGTCGGGGGGGTCACCGGGCGCATCCACGGGGCCGCGTACTCGTTGGTGGACTACAACCGGGCCGGCATCCCGCTGGTGGAGATCGTCACCCGTCCGATCGAGGGAGCCGGGCGGTGGGCTCCGGAGTTCGCCCGGGCCTACGTGGCTACCCTGCGGGACCTGGTGGCCGGGCTGGGCGTCTCCGACGTACGCATGGAGCAGGGCTCGCTGCGGGCCGACGTCAACCTGTCGCTGCGCCCGTACGGCCAGCAGGCGTTGGGCATCCGCAGCGAGACGAAGAACGTCAACTCGCTGCGCTCGGTGGAGCGCGCGGTGCGGTACGAGGTGCGTCGCCAGGCAGCCCGGCTCGAGCGGGGGCAGCGGGTCGTCCAGGAGACCCGGCACTTCCACGAGGACACCGGCGTGACCACCCCGGGGCGCAGCAAGGAGCAGGCCGAGGACTACCGGTACTTCCCGGAGCCCGACCTGGTCCCGCTGGCCCCGGACCCGGCGTGGGTCGAGCGGCTGCGGGCCGGGCTCCCCGAGCCGCCCGCCACCCGGCGGGCCCGGTTGGCGGCCGCCTGGGGCATCTCCACCCTGGAGATGGACGCCGTGGTCCATGCCGGGGCGGTCGACCTGGTGGAGCAGACCGTCGCGGCCGGGGCCACCCCGGTCGCGGCCCGGCGGTGGTGGCTCGGCGAGCTGGCCCGGCGGGCCAACGAGTCCGGGGTCGGGCTGGCGGAGCTGGGCATCACCCCGGGGCAGGTGGCCCGTGTCGTGGCGCTCGTGGAGTCCGCATCGCTGCCGGACTCGTTGGCCCGGCAGGTGGTCGCCGGGGTGCTCGACGGTGAGGGCGAGCCGGAGCAGGTGGTCGTCGCCCGAGGGCTGAGCGTGGTCTCCGACGCCGTCGAGCTGACCCGGGTGGTGGACGAGGCGTTGGCCCAGGCACCGGATGTGGTCGCGAAGATCCGGGCCGGCAAGGTCGCGGCAGCCGGTGCGATCGTCGGTGCGGTGATGAAGAGCACCGCCGGGCGGGCCGACGCCGCCCGGGTCCGTGAGCTGGTGCTCCAGCGGTGCGCAGGCGCGTCGTGAGCCCGGCGGGCTGGCGCGTCCTGCTGCCGCCGATCCTGACCGACCTCCCGCTGCCGGCCGGGGTGCACCGTGCGATCTGGGACATCGAGGCTGACCCCGAGGCTCGCGGTATCGACCTGTCCGGGGTCGAGGTGTACGTGCCCGGCTTCCCCGGGGTGGCGTCGGGGTGCACGGTGATGGCTCGGATGCCGGCGCTGCGGCTGGTGCAGACCCTGACCGCCGGCGTGGACCGGATCCGCGAGCACGTCCCGCCCGGCGTGGTGCTGGCCAACGCGCGCGGGGTGCACGATGCCTCGACCGCGGAGCTTGCCGTGACCTTGATGCTCGCGGCACAGCGGGGGATCGACGAGGACGTCCGGGCGCAGGGCCGCCACGAATGGCGGCCGGTGGCCCGTCCGAGCCTGGCCGGGGCGACCGTGCTGATCGTCGGGTACGGCTCGATCGGGCAGGCGATCGAGCAGCGGCTGGCGGGCTTCGAGGTCGAGGTGGTTCGGGTGGCCCGGCATGCCCGCGAGGGCGTCGCCGGTGAGCACCAGCTGCCTGGGCTGCTCGGGCGAGCCGACGTCGTGGTCATCGCGGTGCCGATGACCGAGGGCACGGTCGGGATGGTCGACGCCGCGTTCCTCGCTCGGCTGCCCGACGGGGCGCTGCTGGTCAACGTGGCTCGCGGCCCGGTGGTGCGTACCGATGCCCTGCTGGCCGAGGTGTCCACCGGACGGCTGCGTGCGGCCCTGGACGTCACCGACCCCGAGCCGCTGCCGGCCGACCACCCGCTGTGGGACGCACCCGGGGTGCTGATCACCCCGCACGTGGGGGGGAACACCACGGCGATGCTGCCACGAGCCCGCCAGCTCGTTGCCGAGAACCTGCGCCGGTACGCGGCCGGCGAGCCGTTGCTCAACGTGGTGACCGGCGAGTACTGAGCCTGGGCGGGCCCTCGCTGGCACCGGGGCGTCGGCGCGGGGCTCAGTGCCGGCGCATCGCCGCCGCCAGCCACACGGCCACCCCCACCAGGACGAGCAGCGCCAGCGTGCCCAGTGCCACGGCGAACGGGTTCGTCCCACCGGTGTAGATCATGGTCGCTCCCGTCGTCGGGCGGGCTGCTGGGGACGTACCGGCTCGGCACCCGCCGTCGTCCCGCTGCTCACCGTAGGCCCCTGGGTGGGCACGGGCACCCGGTACCGCCCACCGCCGGTAGGGTGCCAGCACGCCAGCAGCCGTCGTGCCGCGCAGCGCAACCGCCAACCCCCTCGTGCACCCGCAAGGACGACCATGACCACCATGAGCGAGCCCACTGCCGCCACCGCTGAGCGCGGAGCCCGCAGCCCGCTGAAGCCGCACAGCTGGGAGGTGACCGAGGGGTACGAGAAGTCCCCCCAGCGCGCGATGCTGCGGGCCGTCGGGATGACCGACGAGGACTGGGACTCTCCGCAGATCGGTATCGCCTCGTCCTGGAACGAGATCACCCCGTGCAACCTGTCGCTGGACCGGCTCGCGCAGGCGGCGAAGGAGGGCGTGCGGTTGGCCGGGGGCTTCCCCTTGCAGTTCGGCACGATCTCGGTGTCCGACGGCATCTCGATGGGCCACGAGGGCATGCGGGCGTCCCTGGTCAGCCGCGAGATCATCGCCGACTCGGTGGAGACGGTGGTGTTCGCGGAACGGCTGGACGGGGCGGTGCTGCTGGCCGGGTGCGACAAGTCGCTGCCCGGGATGCTCATGTCGGCCGCGAGGCTGGACGTCGCCGCGGTGTTCCTCTACGCCGGGACCACCCTGCCCGGGCGCCTCGAGGACCGGGACCTGACGATCATCGACGCGTTCGAGGGCGTCGGGGCGTGTGCCCTGGGCCGGATCACCCGGGCCGATCTGGACGCGATCGAGCGGCACGCCTGCCCGGGCGAGGGTGCCTGCGGGGGGATGTACACCGCGAACACGATGGCCAGCGCGGCCGAGGCGTTGGGCATGTCGCTGCCCGGTAGCGCGGCCCCGCCGTCGGTGGACCGGCGGCGCGACGAGTATGCCTGGGGCTCCGGCCAGGCGGTCGTCGAGCTGCTGCGCCGGGGGATCACCGCCCGCGACATCCTGACCCGCGAAG
>JAJYSQ010000165.1 GCA_021793495.1 Actinomycetes bacterium | reverse complement strand
CGTTCGGGGAGACCTGGCGGAGGACCCGGATCGTTGGCCTGCTGGATTGCACCCGGCGTTGCTGACCAGCGGGTTCGCCCAGGAGCTCGGAGACCTGATGCTGCGAGCCGTCGAGCGGGGCCTGAGCCCGATGGACCTCGAACAGCTCGGACGAGACCACGGCCGCGACGACTGGGCTGCGGCCGGGCGGTTCATGGCGCAGTACACCCAGGTCACCGCGCTGGCCGACGACTCCGGCTACGACGTCGCTGCGCTGGTGCGAGCGGCGGCCGTTCTGTTGGCGTCCGATGCGCCGCTGCTGGCCGAGGAACGGGCCGCCCGGCGCCTGGTCCTGGTCGACGAATACCAAGACACCGACCCGGCGGCCGAGGCATTGCTGCGGCTGCTGTGCGCCGGCGGGCGGGACCTGATCGCTGTCGGCGACCCTGACCAGTCCATCTACGGCTTCCGCGGAGCCGACCCAGGGTGCCTGCGGAGGTTCCCCGACACGTTTACGACCCCCACCGGTGACCCGGCTCCGACGATCAGCCTGCGGGTGAGCCGGCGGGCCCGCGGCGAGCTGCTGTCCGCCAGCCGCCGGGTGGCCGCACGCCTGCCGGGTCCGGGACCGCACCGCCACCTGGTGGCTCCCGCCGACCCCGTGGCCGGGACGGACACCGGCGAGTCGACGATCGAGGTCCGGGTGGTGCGCACCCTGGCCGATCAGGCCCGGCTGGTGGTCGGCCGGTTGCGCGAGGCCCACCTGGTGCAGGGCACCCCGTGGACGCAGATGGCGGTCCTGCTGCGCGGCCAGGGCGCCGCGTGGGAGGCGGTCCGGCGGGCGCTGCTCACCTCGGGAGTACCGGTCACCGACGACCTGGGAGAGGTCACGTTGGCCAGCCACCCGGCCCTGCAGCCTCTGCTGGCGGTCTACCGGGTGTCGGTGCGGCCCCACGAGCTCGACGACGCCCTGGTCGAGCACTTGCTGGTCTCCCCCCTGGGTGGGGCTGACGCCCTGACCATCGCTCGGCTGCGCCGCGAGCTGGCCCGGGCCGAGCCAGGCCGTTTCGAGCCGAGACGAGCACCCGACGACGACATCAACCCGTTGGTCCGGTTGGTCGTCGGTCCCGGGCCGGTGGACGACCTGGCCGCGGACCTGAGGGGGCCCCTGCACAGGCTCGGTGAGGTCCTGCGGGCCGGACGCGGGGCGGCCGGGCAGCCGGGCGCGACCGCCGAGGACGTGCTCTGGGCGGTGTGGTCGGCCAGTGGGCTAGCGGTTACCTGGGCGGCCCAGGCGCTGGCCGGGGGTGCGGCTGGTCAGCAAGCCGATCGGGACCTCGACGCGGTGCTGACACTGTTCGACGCCGCGGCACGGCTGGTCCACCGGACCCGGTACGCCGGCCCGGGCCTGCTGCTCGACCACCTGCTCGACCAGCAGCTGCCCAGCCAGCCGCTGGTGCGTACCTCCCCCCCCGTCCCCGGGGTCCGGTTGCTGACCGCGCACGCGGCCAAGGGGCTCGAGTGGGACCTGGTCGTGGTCGCTGGTGCGCAGGAGGGGCTCTGGCCCGACCTGCGGGTTCGTGGCTCCCTGCTCGGCTCCGAGCTGCTCGTCGACCTTGTCGACGGCGCGGGGCCGCACGACCGGACGGAGGCTGAGCTGCTGCGGGCCACTGCCTCGCGCCTGCTCGACGAAGAACGGAGGTTGTTCTACGTAGCCGTCACCCGGGCACGCACGCACCTGCTGGTCGTCGCAGTCGATGGCGAGGAGGAGCAGCCCTCCCGATTCCTCGACGAGCTCGACCCGCCGGGCAGCGACCAGCCCCGACCCGCCAGCGCTGTCCCCGCACCGCTGACGCTCAGCGGCCTGGTCGCCGAGCTGAGGATCGAGCTGCGCGACCCGTCGAGCCCCGCCGCCGAGGTGCTGGGCATGCTGGCCCGATCCGGGGTCCGTGGGGCCGATCCGGTGGACTGGTGGGGGCTGGCGTCGCCCAGCGACTCTCGGCCGGTGATCGACGAGGGCGAGCTGGTCGTCGTCTCCCCGTCTCGGGTCGAGACGTTCACGCGCTGCCGGCTGCGCTGGTTCCTCGAGACGGTCGGTGGGTCTGCGGAACCGGGGCCGGCCCAAGGCATCGGCACGCTGGTGCACGCGGCTGCCCAGCATGCCGGCCGACCCGAGGCGACCCCGGAGGATGTCGTTGCGGTCGTCGACCAGGGGTGGCCAGGGCTCGGATTGTCCGGGTGGGTGTCCCGTGCCGAGCGGGAGCGCGCGGGACGGATGGTCGAGAAGCTGCTGACCTGGTTGCAGACCAGCCCTCGGTCGCTGGTCGCTGCGGAGCAGGAGTTCGCCGTCACCGTCGGACGCGCGGTGCTGCGAGGTCGGGTCGACCGGCTCGAACGCGACTCGGATGGCCGGGTGGTCGTCGTGGATCTCAAGACCAGTGCGGCGACACCGACCAAGGGAGAGGTCGCACGTCATGCTCAGCTCGGTGCCTACCAGGTGGCAGTCGCACGCGGTGGGTTCGACCAGGTCCCGGGAGTGACCGGTGCGGCGCCCGGTGGGGCGAGCCTGGTCCACCTCGGCACGCCCAGGCTCTCGGCCCGGGAGGATCACCAGCCGCCCCTGGACGGTGACGCGGACCCCGGGTGGGCAGATGACCTGATCCACCAGGTGGCCGAAGGCATGGCCGCGGCGGCCTTCGGGGCCCAGACCAACAATCTCTGCCGGGGATGCCCGGTCCGGTCGTGCTGTCCGGCTGTGTCGTCGGGAGCACCGGTGACCTGGGGCCGGCGATGAGCGTGGAGCCCACACCGGCGTGCCGGATCGAGCCTGCTGCCCGGCTCGATCCCCAGGCCCTGGCACGCCTGCTCGGGCGCCCCGAGCCCACCGTGGAGCAGGCCGCCGTGGTCGGGGCGCCGCCCGGACGGCAGGTGGTCATCGCCGGAGCCGGGTCCGGCAAGACCGAGACCATGGCGGCTCGGGTGGTATGGCTGGTGGCCAGCGACCAGGTTCGCCCCGAGCAGGTGCTGGGGCTGACGTTCACCCGCAAGGCTGCCGCCGAGCTGGCCGCTCGGGTCCGTCACCGCCTGGCCCGGCTGGCCGAGACCCGGGTCGCCCGGATGATCGACGGCCCCACGGGTGAGCCCACGATCACCACCTACCACGCCTACGCGGGCCGTCTGTTGGCCGAGCACGGCATGCGATTCGGCCTCGAGCCGGGGACCCGGGTGCTCGGGGATGCCGGGCTGTGGCAGCTGGCCGACCGTCTCGTGCACACCTACGACGGTCCGATGGACCAGGTCCAGCTGGCCCCGAGCACGGTCACGTCGGCGGTCCTCGGCCTGTCGGCCCAGATGTCCGAGCACCTGGTCGAGCTCTCGCAGCTGCGGGACTTCGCGCACCGGTTCGCCGCGCAGGTGGAGGCTCCGCTCCCGGTGGCCCGTACCCGTGGGCGCCACCATGCGCCGGTCGTCGACCTGTTGCGCACGCTGCGGGCCCGGGTGCAGCTGCTCCCGCTCGTCGAAGCGCTCGCTGCGGCCAAACGGCAGGCCGGCGTCATCGACTTCGGCGACCAGATGGCCTGGGCTGCCCGGCTCGCCCGCGACCTGCCCGACGTGGCTGCGGCCGAACGGGCCCGCTACTCCATGGTGCTGCTCGACGAGTACCAGGACACCAGCTACGCGCAGCTGGTGCTGCTGCGCTCCTTGTTCGGGGGGCCGGATGGCCTCCCGGTCACCGCGGTCGGCGACCCGTGCCAGTCCATCTACGGGTGGCGGGGAGCCAGTGCCGCCGGGTTGGCGGACTTCCCCCGGTACTTCGCGGGCTCCGAGCCGGTGCGCTGCGACCAGCTCTCCGTGAGCTTCCGCAACGCCGGCACGATCCTCACGGTGGCCAATACGATCGCGGCTGACCTGCGCAGCTCCGAGGTGCCGGTGCCTGAGCTCGTTCCGCCAGCCGCGACCCGCGACCGCGGGACGGTGGTGTGTGGGCTGTACGAGACGGTGGTGCAGGAGGGGCAGGCCGTGGCTGCCCGGATCGCGGGCGTCTGGGGGGGGCCGCCCCGAGCTCACCCTGACGGTGCGACGAGGATCACCGCGGCCGTGCTGGTGCGCCGACGCTCGCAGATCCCGCTCCTGGAGGCTGCTCTGCGCTCGGCGGGGGTTCCGGTCGAGGTGGTCGGGACGGGTGGGTTGTTGAGCATGCCCGAGGTGGCGGACGTGCTCGCGACCCTGCGGGTGCTCGTCGATCCGGCGGCTGGCGCGGCGCTGTTGCGGCTGCTCACCGGGCCTCGGTGGCGGATCGGGCCACGGGACTTGCGGGCGTTGAGCCGTTGGGCGCGGGACCTCAGCCGCCGAGCCGATTCGCAGCGGCCGGTTGCGGTGGGGCCGGACGCTCCGACGGGCCGCGGTGCACGGTGCATCGACGTCGGGCTCACGGAGGCCCTCGACCGAGTCGGTGAGACCGGGGCCGGACAGTTCTCCCTGGTGGGCCGGGCGCGGCTGGTCCGCTTCTCGGCCGAGCTGCGCCACCTGCGGTCACGGGTGTCCCAGCCCGTGCCGGAGCTGCTGGACGAGATCGCCGCCGCCATCGGCATCGACGTCGAAGCAGCGGTGGCCAGGGGGAACGCTACCTCCGGCCGGGTGCACCTCGACCGGCTCCACCAGGTGGCCGTGGAGTTCGTCGGACCGTCGGGCAGCGCCGCCACACCTGTCGGTGCGAGGACCGGGTACGGGGCGGTGCGATCCTTCCTCGCCTACCTCGACGCGGCGCAGGAGCGCGAACGGGGGCTGGCCCCTGGCAGCCTCGAGGTTGACGACGAGCGGGTGCAGATCCTCACGGTGCACGCGGCGAAAGGGTTGGAGTGGGATGTGGTCGCAGTCCCCGGCCTGGTCTCGGGGGTGTTCCCCGTCGCGACGCGTGGCAGCGGGTGGGTGAGTGACCCGGCCGAGCTGCCCTTCCCGTTGCGGGGGGACCGCGACCACCTTCCCGTGCTGGATGTCTCACCATGTGCCGACCAGGCGGAGGTCCGTGACGCGTTGGCGGGATTCACCGCCGAGTGCTCCGAGCGGGACGCCCGGGAGGAGCGCCGGCTCGCCTATGTCGCCATGACCCGGGCGCGCCAGGTGCTGATGGTCACCGGGTACCGCTGGGACGACTCCCAGAGGCCGCGTCAGCCCTCCGACTTCCTCCTGGACGTCCACCGCCTGGCCCAGGGCTCCGAGCGCCCTGGGCGTGCCGCGCAGACGTCGCCCCCGGGCTTCATCGTCGAGACGTGGGTAGCCGCGCCAGGGGACGGTCAGGTCAACCCGGTACGCGAAGCGGCGGGGACGGTCGACTGGCCGTACGATCCCCTCGGTGATCGACGCAGCTCCGTCGACGCCGCTGCCGAGGTAGTTCGCCAGGCCATGCGGCATCCGTCGCCCGCCACCCCCGGGACCGACA
>JAJYSQ010000164.1 GCA_021793495.1 Actinomycetes bacterium | reverse complement strand
TTGCCGGTCCGCAGGGCGGCCAGCGCCCAGCGCGCGTGGCTGTTCGGCGCGGTGGACACCACCACGAGGTCGACCGCGTCCCCGCCGACCAGCTCCTCGGCGTCGAGCACCGTGATGTCCGGGGCCAGCTCGCGGGCCGCTTGCACCCGGGCGGGGGCACGGTCGGCCACCGCGGCCAGCGCCAGGCCCGGGACCGAGCTGACCGCCGTCGCGTGCTCGGCGCCGATCGCGCCGTACCCCAGCAGGCCGACCCGTACCGCCGGAGGTTGGGCCAGTCCGATCGCGTGCCGCAGGACCAGCAGCAAGAGTCGGGCCAGGATCGGGTCGTGCCAGGCCTGAGGGTCTCGGCCCAGGGAGAACATGCCCACCCCGGTGCTCGGGCGCATGGTGGCCACGGGGTAGGCCACCAGACCGACGGTGGCCTCGAGCAGGATGGCGAGATCCTCGGCGGCGGTGGTGACCAGGGTGACCCGGTCGCGCACCAGGATCGGTGGGTCCAGCCGGTCGCCGAGGGCACCGGCTGCCGGTCCGGGGCGCAGTCGGATCTCGTGCTCGGGGGTGGTGGACACGACCGCGAGCCCGCTGGCCTGGCTGAGCACCGGGGCGTCGGCGCTGCTCAGGGTCGGCCCGGCGAGGATGACCGGGGTCCCGTGCAGGGCGTGCTGGGCCAGCGCCCGGTCGGCGGTGCTCGCCAGCGGCTCGTCGGCCAGCACGACGACGACCTGGGGGGTCAGCCCTGGTCCGGTCGGTCCGCCGAGGTCCACCGTGGCTCCGGTGGCGGTCAACGACCGCTCCAGATGCCGGGTCGCAGCCGCCCACCCGGGACCTCTGCTGGCCAGGGTGATCGAGATCCGCACCCGTCCACCTTGACGGCCCGCCGGCACCCACGCAATCCGGGCTAGCCTGGTGGGCGCCGGCGAACGGCCGCCCGTGACCTTGCCCTGGGAGGATCCCGCGTGTCGATCACGTACCTGCCAGCGCCACCGGTGGGCCGGTCTGCGACCGACCGGGAGCCCATGACCGTCACCGTCGAGGTCGACGGTGTGGGTCTGCGGCTGCGGGTCGCGGGTGTCGGACTGGCGTGCTGCGCGCTCGAGGCGGCGGTGGCGCTGGTGGTGCCGGACCCGAGACGGATGCCGACAGCGCGTACGAGCCGCGTCGTCCAGGACGTGCTGGTGGTGTCGGGCACGATCACCGTCGTGGCCGCACCGGCTCTGGCCCGGGCTCGTCAGGCATGCCCGCAGGGCACGGCAGTGCTCGCGTACGGAGCCTGTGCCACCAGCGGGGGCCCGTACTGGGACTCGTACGCCGTGACCAACGGGACCGGCGTGCTGTTCGGCGTCGACGTGTACGTGCCGGGCTGCCCGCCCTCGCCGGCGGCGCTGCTCGAGGGGTTGCGCCGGATCGCCACGATCCCCGGGGGCGGGGGTCGGTGAGCGACCGCGACGACCTGGCCGGTGCCACCGTTGCCCACCGCTCGGCCGGGGCCGCGCAGAGGCTGGCCGCGCTGGTGGACGGGGTCCTGGCACCGGCGCCGATGGCACCGTCCACCGTGGATGTCGCGAGCGAGCGCTGGCACGAGTCTCTCCAGCTGGCCCGTGACCGGCTGGAGATGTCGATGCTGGACTGGATCACCGCGGTGGACGAGCAGGACGTCGGGTTCTCGGTGCTGGCACATCTCGCGGCCGTCGACGTCCCTGGGGGGGTGAACCGACTGCTCGTACGGACCCGGGTGCCGCGTGAGCGTCCCCGGTTGAGCAGCGTCGTGGACGTCTTCCCGGCGGCCGGCTGGCACGAGCGGGAGACCGCCGAGATGTTCGGCGTGGAGTTCACCGGGCACCCCGGGCTACGGTCGCTGCTGCTGCCCGACGGGTTCACCGGACACCCGTTGCGCAAGGAGTTCGAGCTCGTCGAGCGAGCCAGGGTGCTGTGGCCGGGTGCGGCGGACCCGGCGGCTCGTCCCGCGCACCCGGGTCAGGACGCCTCACCGACGGGCGACCCGTGAGTACCGGTACGTCCGTGCCACCGTCTCGCCGGCACGGGACGATCGCCCTGCTCGAGGAGAACTGCACGGCGTGCATGCTGTGCGTGCGCCAGTGTCCCGACTGGTGCGTCATCCTCGAGGCACACTCCGAGGACGTCCTGGCCAGCGCAGGCTCCCGGGCGCGGACCCGCCACGTCGTCGACCGGTTCGCGATCGACTTCGGGCTGTGCATGTACTGCGGCATCTGCATCGAGGTATGCCCGTTCGACGCCTTGTTCTGGGCCGAGTCGGTGACCGGTCCAGGCAGCCGGATGGAGTCGCTGGTCGCCGAGCGCGAGGCGCTGCGTGCGGCCATGAGCCAGGTCCCGGTTCCCGAGCCTGTCGGGGCTCCCAGGACCGGGTGAGCACCGCCGCGGGACACCCCGGGAGGGAACGTCCCCGGACCGTGGCGCGTTTCCCGGCACGTCCAGCGATGGTCCGCCCGCCTGGCCGCCGCCCCGGTGATGCCTCGCCGATTGGCTGGTGCCGGCGGCACGGTGAGGAGAGCGCGCAGACCATGACGACGACCAGCGCCCGACCGGGCGAGCCGGCCGAGACGGTGGCGGCGACCGTGGTGCTGCTGGCCGCCGTCGCCGCACCCGTGCTGGTGGTCGGTTCGCTGACCGGCTCCTGGGGGCTCACGGTGGCCGTGGTGGTCGTGGTGCTCACCGGTGTCGGCGTGGTCGGGTACTCCGACCGATGGATCTTGTGGATGGTACGTGCGCACCCGGTCGTCGAGACCCAGGCCCCGCGGCTGTTCCGGCTGGTGGCGGAGGTCTCAGCCGCCGCCGGCACCCCGGTGCCCCGGGTCTACCTCTCCCCGCTGAGTGCGCCGACCGCGCTGAGCACGGGGCGGGGTCCGCGCAACGCCTCGATCTGCCTGACCGAACAGCTGCTGGAGCTGCTTGACGAGCGCCAGCTGCGGGCCGTCCTCGCCCACGAGCTGGCCCACATACGCCGGGGTGACACCCTGATCTCCTCGGTCGCCGTGGGGCTGGCCGCGGTGGTGCTCTCGGTCGTGACCCTGGCGTGGGTCCTGCCGATGGGCCCACGTGACGACGACGGAGCCAACCCTCCGGGCCTGCTGCTGCTGGCGCTGCTCGCCCCGGTCGCCGGGCTGCTGCTCAGGCTCACCCTGCCCGGCGCGCGCGAGGCGCGTGCCGATCGCGACGCGGTGGCCGTCACCGGAGACCCGGAGGCCCTCGCGACGGCGCTGCGTCTGATCACCACGGCGGTCGCGACGGGCGGTGCCGCACCCTGGCCCCCGCTGCAGGCGACCCGGGTGCTGGCGATCGTGGACCCTTGCCGGGCCGAGGGGCTGTCCCGACACCTGGTACGCCCGGTCGCCTCGGTCACCCGGCGAGCCGCCCAGCTGGAGGCCATGGGCGCACCCCGCTGACGGGAGGCCCTGGGCGCCCCCGCTGGGCAGCGCACGGGCCGCTACCGATAGTTGGTGAACTGCACGGCGAAGTCGAGCTCCTTGTCCCGCACCAGGGCGATGACGGCCTGCAGGTCGTCGCGCTTCTTGCCGGTGACCCGAAGCTGGTCGCCCTGGATCGCCGTGGTCAACCCCTTGGGTCCCTCGTCCCTGATGATCCGGACCAGGCGCTTGGCGTGCTCGGCGGAGATCCCCTCGTCGAGGGTGACGGTGATCCGGAACTCCTTGCCGGATGCTGCCGGCTCGCTGGGAGTGACCGCCTTCAGCGAGACCCCCCGCTTGACCAGCTTTTCCTGGAACACGTCCAGCACCGCGGTGACCCGCTCCGGGCTGGACGCGCGCAGCACCACCTCCGGCCCGGCCCACGCGATGCCCGCCCCTGTCCCCTTGAAGTCGAAGCGCGCAGCGACCTCCCGGGCCGCCTGGTTCACCGCGTTGTCCACCTCCTGACGGTCCACCTTGCTGACGATGTCGAACGACGCGTCGGGCATCTCGGCTCCTCCTCACTCACCTGCGCTATCCTCTCAGCGCGTCGACGGGCACCGGTACCGCGTGGTGCGGTCCCGACGAGCAGGACCGGCAGGTTGCCCGAGCGGCCAAAGGGAGCGGTCTGTAAAACCGTCGGCTCAGCCTTCGTTGGTTCGAATCCAACACCTGCCACCCACCGACCCCGGTCGTGCCTCGTGCGGCGGCCGGGGTCGAGCCGGCCCCGGGGTGGGCAGGCGGGCATCGGCCTGCCCCGGTCCGTGTATCCTCGTGTCTCGCCCGCCCCAATAGCTCAGTCGGCAGAGCGTCTCCATGGTAAGGAGAAGGTCTACGGTTCGATTCCGTATTGGGGCTCTGCGGCTGGTAGCCGGCTGGCCCGGACCGGCCGTCGGGGCGGTGTAGCTCAGTTGGCAGAGCAAGCGGCTCATAATCGCTGTGTCGCCGGTTCGAGTCCGGCCACCGCTACCGCTGCGCCCAACCAGCGCCGGTGCCGTTGGGCCGGCGCTGGTTGCGTCGGGTAACCTTGCCCGGTTCGGTGCCCGCTGGGCAGCCGGGCCCCTCTGCTCCACCGGCCCCATCAGGGAGTGTCCGTCCGTGGCGTCCAAGACCGACATCCGCCCCAAGATCACCTTGGCCTGCGCGGAGTGCAAGAACCGCAACTACATCACCCGCAAGAACCGGCGCAACGATCCCGACCGGGTCGAGCTGCGCAAGTTCTGCTCGTCCTGCGGGCACCACACCGAGCACCGCGAGACCCGCTAGCACCCGGTCGGGCCGGCAGCCAGGGAGGTGGCGGATGGGACGACTGGACACCCGGGTGGCGATCGTCACCGGAGCCGGACGAGGTATCGGTCGCGCCACGGCGCTGCGGCTGGCCGCCGACGGCGCCCGCGTGGTGGTCAACGACATCGATGCGCAGCCGGCGCGGGAGACGGTCGCGCTGGTGCGGGCCGCCGGGGGGTCCGCGGTGGCCGACGTCTCGGACACCGTGGACCTGGCGGCAGCCCGCGGACTGGTCGAGCGAGCGGTGGGTACCTACGGTCAGCTCGACATCGTGGTGAACAACGCCGGGACCACCCGGGACAAGATGTTCCACACGATGGACGACGAGATGTACCGATTCGTGCTGGACGCCAACCTGACCACCGGGTTCCATACCACCGTGGCCGCGATGCCGTACCTGCGAGAGGTGGCCAAGGCCGAGATCGCGGAGCACGGCCGGGTGGCGTACCACCGCAAGATCACTTTCACCAGCAGCGTGGCGGCTCTGATGGGCAACCCCGGGCAGTTCAACTACACGGCGGCCAAGGGCGCGATCATCGCAGTGACCAAGACGCTGGCCCGTGAGCTCGGCCCCTTCGGGATCAATGTCAACGCCGTGGCCCCGGGGTTCGTGGACACCCGCCTGACCCAGCCCAAGGTCGACGAGGGGGGGCTGGGCGTGCCCGACCACCTGCGACAGGCAGCCGTCAGCATGATCGCGCTGGGTCGCATGAGCACTCCCGAGGACAT
>JAJYSQ010000163.1 GCA_021793495.1 Actinomycetes bacterium | reverse complement strand
CCATACGGGCCCGGCTCGGCCCGGACCACTCGCGGATCGCAGCGCGCTTGGCGCGCTCATCGTCATCGAGGCCCAGGTGCAGCTCGCCTTGGGCCATGACGCGGTGTGACTCGGCGCCCGGGACTTCCTGGTCGTCGTCGACGCCGGCGACCATGCCGGTGATCGTGCGTTCGGCCACGGCGATGGTGCCGGGGGAGACCCGCAGCGTGTAGACGCGGTCGCCGGCCGACCAGCCCTGACCGGGTACCGCCGGGACGCGTGTGCCGGGCTCCCACGCGGCCCCGTCCGTCCGGAACAGGGTGTCCTGCGGGGACCGGGTGGACCAGCCCAGGGACGAGCCGGTGTGCAGGCCGTAGCGGGCCCGCAGCAGTGCCGCGACGGACTGGACGTCGTCGATCGAGGCCAGGACGGGGGCGTCGGCCCCCACCAGGTCCTCAAGCTGCTGGACGGTGGGAACCGACACCGGGGTAAGAGTGAGCACCACGGCTCCTGCGGTTGTGACCCGGTTGCCGCCGGGTGTGCGGACAGGACGCAGACGACCAGCGCGACTAGGTCACCTGCGGCACCTCGTGCACCGTGGACTCACCCATCAGGCTCGACGCCGCATCCCGCACCAGCACGCCGTCGAGCATCGGCACGGCTTCGTGCCGGCCGGCCAGCCGCCGCGGCGACAAGTCGCTCGCGTCGGCCTGTCCGTCCGGCCCTACGCCGGCCCCTCCCAGATACAGGTTCACCGCGGCCTGCGCCGCCGCACCCGCCACCGCCGCAGACTGCGCCTCCGCCGTAGCCGTCGCCACCGCGACCGCCTTAGCCACCGCCGTGGCAACCGCAGCCTTCTTGTCACGCACGCCACCCCACCAGGCCACCGCGACCACCAACGCCACACCGACCAGGACCGCACCCAGCACCGGGCTAGCCATCGGCGCCGCGTTGCGCGACACGACCACCCCGGCGACGAACCCAGCCAGCACCCACAGCAGCCGACTCACGGTCAGTCCTCGCCGTCAGGGCCGGTGCCGCCCTCTTCGAGCTCGTCGACGCAGTCCGAGCACAGGTACTCGTCCTCGTCACCGAAGTACTCGAACGGGCCGTCTTCGGTGCCGCACCACGCGCACTCGATGTAGTCGCCCTCAATCCACGCCATCACGCCACTCCTTCTGCCTTGTGCCGGCCCTCGACAATGACGAGGGGTTGCCGCTCGCGTACGGCCGCTTCTGCCTTGATCGCGTAGCGCGTGTCGTAGGCCCGCGCCACCCGCATCGAGAACCGGTGAATGTACCGATCTAGCGGCTTCTTGCGGCGCAGTTTGAACATTTCCCAGCAAGAGGCAGACATCGCCACCGGGTGTCCCCGCCAGGCGCCCCACGCGTTGCAGACCCACCCATAGTGGGTGTTGTCGCGCAGTTGCTTGAGCACCTTGGACTCATGCTGACTGGTGTAGATCAGGTCGTGCCCGTCCTTACGGGTCTGCGACAGTTTTTCGTACCATTCCGGCTGCAACTGCCGGTAGTCGTTGGCGCCAAGTTTCAGGTGGACTTCGTCCCAGAAGATCAGCCCGGGCGGCAGGAACGGGTCCAGGCACTCGTCGTAGGTCACGAGCTCGACGTTCGGGTGGTTGATCGGGGTGACCGAGTAGCACTGGCGCCCGGAATCGGCTTCCAGCAGCAGCCGGCGCACGCCCTCGTACGTCTTGCCGCTGCCCGGCAGCCCGAAGATCCCCTCGATCATCGCCGGCCCCCGCGACGGCGCCGGTAGATCACCGCACGCACCACCGCATACGTGCTCGCCGCAGCCGCAGCACCCAGCACGCGCATCAGCAGGTAGCCGCTCACGGCCGGCCCCCGTACACCAGCAGGGAGCCAACGACAATGACCCCGAGCATCACGACGCCCACCACCTGCGCGACCCCGAGCACCCCGCTCACAGGACGCCGCCCACCTGCAAGAACCGCAGCACCAGCAGATGCAGAACGTAGAACGCCAGGGCGTGACGCCCCAGCCACTGGACCGGCCGCAGCCGCCGAGCAGCGAACGACCGCAGCCACGACCCGAGCCGAACCGGGCCGATCCACGCGCCCGCAGCCATCAGCGCCGCTACTGCGCCGATCGGGTAGTAGCCGGCGCCGGTGTGCCCCAGCAGCCCGTTACCGGCCAGCGTGGCGCCCACGATGACCAGCAGCGGCGCTCCCCACGTCCAGCGCCTCACCGCCCACACCAGCAACCAGCCGGCCGCGTACATCACCAGGATGTTCGGGTCATCGATCCACGGCACCACGACCGGCAGGGCCACTCCGAACGCGATCGTGCGCACCAGGCGAGCCAGCCGCGGGGGAGTCATCGTGCCGGAAACCAGCGCCCCACCAATCACCATGAACCCCGGCATGGCCGCACGAGTCACCGTCGAGCGCACCCACCACAGGTCGCCATGCCCCGTCACCACGAGCAGGTGGTCCAGCAGCATCAGCAGGACCGCCGCGCCCCGCGCCCCGTCCAACGCCGCGCTACGAGCAAACCACTCCCGCGCCGGACCACCACGGCGCGTCGCCGCCGGAACCCCGCCGAGCACATCCCACTCAACACTCATCAGTCAGACCCCCAGACCTGGTGGTAAACCCACACGGCCACATCCCAGGCCATGAGCACCAGCTGCAAACCCAGCAACAGCACAAGGACCTGAACAACGGCCGAGAACGGAACAAACGAATTCGCCGCGCCGGCCCAGCCCATGACGGTCGTGTCCACGCCGGAACCAAGCGTCACATTCCCCGTGGAGGGCAACAGCGTCAGCAGCGCCGACAACGCACCCAGCAGCGCATGAACCACCGCATCAGTAATCACGCCTTGCTCCCGAAGGAGCGACCGACCCGATGCATCACGATCCACGACGCCCACCCGATGATCGCCACCGTAACCACAAGCTCGACAGCCTGGCCCCACGTCGTACCAGCAACGGCCTTCACACCAGCACACAGGTCGAACGTTGCGCCGGCACCCTGTAAACCAGAATCGGCCATCTCAAGCGGCACATTGGAGCAATCGCCCTGACCGTTCACACCAGCGATCACGTCATTGGTGAACTGCACCCCACCCACCGCGATCGACACTGGCGGATGCGTCTGCACATCACTGACGAACGTCTGCCAGTCCGTGCTCGTCGCCGAGCTAGGCACAAACGCCCACGACAGCGCGCATTGCACCGGCATCAACACCCACTGCACCGGATTGAACGCGGACCAGCCGGACGGAAAACAGCCCTGAGACGCGGCCCCCGGATTCGCCGCAGCCGTCGGCGCCGGCAGCGGAGGCCACGGCAGGTACGTCGTCGTACCGTCCGGGTTGATCTGCGTATTCGGCAGCAGCTCACCAGGCACCCGATAAACGCTGCACTCGTCCGTAGGCACCACATAAGAACCCCAACGGCACTCATAATCGCTCGACCGGTTCGGGTCCGCGTACCAGTCCGGGCACGCCACCGCAAGATCACCGCACGACTGCTCCGGAGTACCAGCCGGCTGCAACTTGAACAGCCGCAACAGACACACCCCCGTCAGGCAGGCGGGGTACTGCGACGGGACAGACTGCGTCTGCGGCGTCGACGCCGTTTCGGGGATCACCGCCTGAGTACTGCCACCGGAAGACGGCGTCAGGTCCGCCTTGAACGTCTTGACCACCATCCCGGCCGGACAATTCAGATCGCCGAAACTATAGGAGCCGCCAGTCGAAACGTTCACCGGGATCGTGTCGGTCTCCACCGAGGTCGTACTCCCATTCGTGCACGTCAGCGTGCGCGTAATGGTCCCGGCACCACCCGTAGAAGCCGGAGGAGAAATCGGGTCGCCGGCCGGAACCCAGATCCCTGTCGCCACACCGGACGTCGTCGCAGCCGGCATCGGACCAAACTCGACCACATAACGAGTCGACGGAGCCGGACCCAAGGAGTACACGGTCGGGCTCGACTGCACGCCGCCCAGATTAAGCAACGGCACCAGCGTGGGGTGAGCCGCACCAGTCGGCCAGTCCGCAGAACCGTACGTGACCACCCTGGCACCCAGGATCATGTATTCCCCGGAATGCGGCGCGAACGTAAACGTCCCATCAATCGACCCCGCCGCATCCACCGCGAAAGACACCGTCAGCGGCTCGGTAGTGCTGCCGTCAGGAGGCCATGCTCCGAAGGCTGATGGGAAGGTCGGGGACACTGAGTAGCCAGCCGGGATCGACCCGCCGCCGACAAGACCCGTCGCCCCACCCTGGGCCACGTTCACCGAGCCAGCGGCCCACTTGTTGATGCCCACGTACGCCGCGATGCTGCCGCCCACCAGTACGGGCGCACCCCCCGCCACCGCCTGGCCGAACGTCACACCACCGACACCCGACGCCGCCGCCGACGTCCCGCCAGCAGCCGAATCCGACAGCGCCAACGCCGAGGACATCTCGGTACCGGTCCCCAGGCCAGCGCTGAACGCGTTGGAGTCGCCCAGCACCGCCAGACCCTCAGGAGTGCACAGCGACCCGCAGTCCGCCTGAGCAGCCCCAGCCGGCACACCCAACGCCACCCACAGCGCCGCGACAGCCAGCACCGCAGCAGCACCAGCCCACCGACCAGACCTCACAGCACCCTCCCGAGGTAGGGGAGGGGTCGCGCCCTCGGGAAGCACGACCCCTCCCAGCTAGCATCACTTGCTCTTGGCAGCCTTCTTGCCCCACGACAGGAGCATCGAGACGGACACGCCGATGACCGCCAGCGCCAGCACCGCCGTGATCAGGTGCCCGGTCAGGTAGCTCTGCAGCGAGGTGAAGAACGTGTCCCCGGCGCCGCCGGTGGGGTCCGTGCTCGTCGTGCCCGTGGTCGCCGATGCCGTGCTGACACCGGCGCCGCCGACGAGGAAGGCCAGCGTGACCAGCACGCCCGAGACCCGACCCCGCAGGCGCCGGAACCCCGCCACGACCCGACCCACCAGGCCGGCCCGCGTGACCTCGGCCGGGGCAACGGCCTCGACCTTGTTCTGCTCGATCGTGTCCACGATCGCTCCTTTCGGGAGGAAGCCGCTCAGCCCGCCTTGGGCAGAGCGAACGCCGCGGCTCGCAGCACGGCGCCGACACACAGGCCGACGACAAGAGCGCTCCACAGCAGGACGAGGTCACTCATCGGGGGTGCCCTCGTCAGTCCTAGTTGCGGCCTTGGCCCAGCCGACCGCCACGGCCAGGACCATGACGGCCAGACCCGCGGTCAACACCAGCTGCGCGAACGCCCCAGCGAACGTGTCGGTGAAGGTCAGCGGGTCCACGCCGTCACCGCCTGCCCACCGGAAGCACCAGCAGCGCCGCCAAGAGGGCCACCACCAGTGCCAGACCCACCGCTACCAGGGTTCGCAGGGCTCGTAGCTCGGACGCCGTCTCCGCTTGAAGGCACTCCTGGGATGCCGAAGTGCACGAGTCCAGGAACGACGGCAGCCACCCACCAGAGGGAGCCGACGAC
>JAJYSQ010000162.1 GCA_021793495.1 Actinomycetes bacterium | reverse complement strand
AGGCCATCTACTACGAGGACGACGTCCCCGAGCAGTGGAAGGAGTACTACAAGGTCAACGTCGAGTTCTTCGAGGACCTGGGCTCGCCGGGAGGGGCCAGCAAGCTGGGTGTGATCCCGAAGGACCATCCGATCGTCGCCGCCCTGCCACCGCAGGGCGAGGGCAGCTGACCATCGAGGGCGCGCGCCGAGCTGATCTGCCCGACTTCCCCTGGGACAGCCTGGCTCCGTACGCCACGCGGGCCCGCGCCCACCCTGGGGGGATCGTCGACCTGTCGGTGGGCACCCCCGTGGACCCGACTCCCCGGGTCGTGCGCGACGCGCTGGGCTCGGCCGCCGACTCCCCGGGCTACCCCACCACCTCGGGCACGGCGGTGCTGCGCCGCGCGGTGTGCACCTGGATGGCCCGCCGCCGCGGCGTCCCGGGGCTGACCGAGGACGCGGTCCTGCCCACGGTGGGCTCCAAGGAGCTGGTTGCCTGGCTGCCGACGTTGCTCGGCCTGGGCCCGGGGGACACCGTGGTCCACCCGCTGACGGCGTATCCGACGTATGACGTCGGTGCCCGCCTGGCGGGGGCTCGACCAGTCGGGCTGTCCTGGGGGCAGCTGCCGGCCGACGACGAGGCCGTCCGTCTGGTCTGGATCAACTCCCCGGCCAACCCGACGGGCCAGGTGGCCGACGTGGCATGGCTGGCCCGGCTGGTCGGCTGGGCGCGCGAGCACCATGCGGTGCTCGCGGCCGACGAGTGCTACGCCGAGCTTGCCTGGGGGCCGGATCCGGCGGAGCCGCTGCGCGGGGCGTCCCGCCCGGTCAGCCTGCTGGACCCCGCGGTGGCCGGGGACGACCACCGCGGGCTGCTCGTCGTCCACTCGCTGTCCAAGCAGTCGAACCTGGCGGGGTACCGGGCGGGGTTCCTGGCCGGAGACCCTCGGCTGGTCGCTGACATCCTCCAGGTGCGCAGGCACGCGGGGATGATCGTGCCCGGCCCGGTGCAGGCGGCGATGGTTGCCGCGCTCGGCGACGACCGGCACGTGGAGCAGCAGCGGGTCCGGTACGCCGCCCGCCGGGCCGTGCTGTGGGCCGCCCTGGTCGATGCGGGGCTGCACATCGAGGAGTCCGCTGGCGGGTTGTACCTGTGGGCCACGCGTGGCGAGGCGTGCTGGGACACGGTGGGGTGGCTGGCCGACCGCGGGGTCCTGGTGGCTCCTGGGGCGTTCTACGGACCAGCCGGCTCCCGGCACGTCCGGGTGGCGCTGACCGCGGCCGACGAGCGGATCGCCGCGGCGGTGGCCCGACTGACCCGGTCCTGACTGACCCGGTGAGGGGCCGGTTGCTCACCCCAGGATGATCAGCACCGTGCCTGGTGGTGCCGCTGTTCCTTGTGGTCCTGCCGTTGCCGGTTGCCACCCGCGCTGGGAGCTCAGCAGCTGCCAGGTCCGGTTGGCGTAGGACACCTCGGCAATGCCCAGGCGCTGGGCATGGGCCACCGTCCAGACGGCAACCGCCCACCCGGTCGCCGTGCCGCCGGTGGGCGCCCGCCCGCTGGTGGGCGAGGCCGTCGAACCGGCGCGTCCGGGTCCCAGCCGAGCCACCAGCGCGCCCCCTGAGCGCCCGGGTGCTGCGACGACCGTGGGCAGCAGGCGAGTACCGAACTGGCGGGTCATCGACTGGCGCACCGCGGCTGCCGCCGGGGTGAACCCGCCCGGATCCGTCGCCACGGTTGGTGGGCTGGTCGGCGGGAGCTGACAGCTCAGCGAGGCCGGGGCGGCGCCGGTCAGGGCCCGGGCAAGCGCCAGGGCTTGGACCTGGTGGTCGGCGTACGCCTGGGGGTGTGCGCTGTGCTGGACAGACTGGGCGGCCTCGGTGATCGGGATGCGCAGGTAGTCGGGAACGCGGACCAGGGCGGCGTAGAACCGGGAGGCGGCGTACACCGGGTCCATGATCTGCGCCGGCGTGCCCCAGCCCTGAGACGGTCGTTGCTGGAACAACCCCAGGGAGTCCCGGTCGCCGAAGTCGAGGTTGCGCAACGTCGATTCCTGGATCGCGGTGGCCAGGGCCACCTGGACGGCACGCACCGGAAGGCCTCGGGCCAGACCGACGGCGGCGATCGTTGCGGCGTTCGCCGCCTGGTCGACCGACATGCTCACGCTCTGGCCGTCTGCGCTGACCTGGCACGCCGGGATCACCACCACGGGGCCGCTGCGGGTCAGTCGGTCCACCAGCACGCCGACCGAGCCGGCCACCAGGACGGACAGGGTCAGCACCGCCAGTGCGGCACGGGTCGAGGTGCGGCGGGGACGACGACGCGGCACCTCGGTACGGTAGCCCGGATCTGGTGCTTTCTGCGCTGGTGGGATCCGGGGGTGCCCGCACGCGTGCCCGCGAGCATGACCGAGGTCGGGGCGCTACCCGGGTTGCGGGGGATCGGGCGTGCCGGAGACCGGCGAGGCGTGCAGCGAGGGGTTCAACCCGTCCCAGGCGCCGGCACTCGATCGGCGCAGGACCTCCACCGCTCCAGACTGGCTGTGCCGCCGGAACAACAGACCTTCGGACCCGCTGAGCTGTCGGGCCGGTACGACTGTCCCGTCGGGTCGCCGCACCTTCGTCCCCGCCGTCACGTACAGCCCGGCCTCGACCACGCAACCGTCGCCGAGCGAGATCCCGATTCCGGCGTTCGCTCCGACCAGGCACTCCCGGCCGATCCGGATCGTGTGCCGGCCCCCGCCCGAGAGGGTCCCCATGATCGAGGCACCTCCGCCGATGTCCGAGCCCGCGTCGACCACGACCCCGGCGCTGATCCGCCCTTCGATCATGCAGGGACCGAGAGTGCCGGCGTTGACGTTCACGAACCCTTCGTGCATGACCGTGGTGCCTGCAGCCAGGTAGGCGCCCAGGCGGACCCGGGCGCCGTCGGCCACCCGCACCCCGGTCGGCACGACGTAGTCCACCATTGCGGGAAACTTGTCCACCCCCAGGACGTGTACCGGTCCGTCGGCGGCCAGCCGGAGGCGAGTCTGCTCGAAGCCGTCGGCGGCGCACGGTCCGCGGGTGGTCCAGACGACCGTCGGCAGGAGAGAGAACAGCCCGTCGAGGTTCAGCCCGTGTGGGACGACCAGGCGGGAGGAGAGCAGGTGCAACCGCAGGTAGGCGTCGGCGACGTCGACTGGGGGGGTATCCAGATCGGCGGCCACGGTGACCACGACCCGCCGGGTGTCCCGGCGTGGGTCCTGGGCCACCAACGGAGCGAGGTCGGCCCGCATCGCTCGCTCGGCCGGGGTGTCGTCGGACTCGACGGCTCCGACCGGGGCCTGGATCACCCGCGGGGCGGGGAACCAGGCCTCCAGGACGTTTCCCTGCGCGTCCAGGGTGGCCAGGCCGACCCCCCGGGCGTACCCAGGGCCTGCGATGGCCGCCGGTGTGGCGGGGGGGTCCACGGCGGTGGGGTCCACGGCAGGTCAGCCTAGAGGGTGCCGGGAAGGGTTGCGCGGACACGCCGAGCGCGGGTGAGTGCGGGCGGCGGAGGTCTACCCTTCGGGGCGTGGACAGCGAGTCGACGACCCGCCGTGCGGCCCTGCCCCCGCTGGTCCCCCCCGGGCTCGACCCCCCCGTGCTCGACCTGTACGGCGATGTGGTCGCGCTGACCGCCGCGCTGGTGGACATCTCCTCGGTCAGCGGCTGCGAGGCTCGGCTGGCGGATGCTCTCGCGCAGGCGCTGGGTACCCAGGCGTCGCACCTGCGGCTGGACCGGGACGGGGACACGCTGGTGGCCCGATCGACTGGGTCGCGCAGCCGGCGGGTGCTGCTGGCCGGCCACCTGGACACCGTTCCGGTCGCCGGCAACCTGCCCCACTGGCGGACCCCGACCGCTGTGTACGGCCGCGGCAGTGTGGACATGAAGGGTGGGGTCGCGGTGCTGGCGCACCTGGCGGCCACGCTGGTCGAGCCGAGCGTCGAGGTCACCTACGTGTTCTACGACCACGAGGAGGTCGACTCGGCGCGCAACGGCCTGGGTCGGGTGGCACGCACCCATCCCGAGTGGCTGGCCGCGGACGTTGCGGTGCTGGGCGAGCCGACCAACGGGTTGGTCGAGGGCGGGTGCAACGGCACGCTGCGGGCTGAGGTGACGTTACGAGGTCGTGCCGCGCACAGTGCCCGTGCCTGGATGGGCCGCAACGCGATCCACGCGGCTGGCGCGGTGTTGAGCCGGCTGGAGGCGTACGTGCCGACCGAGGTCCAGGTCGATGGACTGGTGTACCGCGAGGGGTTGTCCGCCGTGGGGATCCGCGGCGGAGTTGCCGGGAACGTGGTGCCGGACGAGTGCGTCGTCACGGTGAACTACCGGTTTGCACCGTCGCGGACGACCACGGAGGCTGAAAGGCACGTCCGGGACGTGTTCGGCGGGTACGAGGTGAGGCTCACCGACATCGCGCCGGGGGCACGCCCGGGGCTGGACGACCCGCTGGTCGGGGAGCTCGTCGCGGCGGTGGGTGCTCCGGTCCGGCCGAAGTACGGGTGGACGGATGTCGCGCGCTTCGCCGGGCTGGGGATCCCTGCGGTGAACTACGGGCCCGGCGACCCTGCCTTGGCCCACGCCGACGACGAGCATGTCGAGGTTGAGCAGATCCGCTCCTGCGTCAACCGTCTGGCTACGTGGCTGAACTGACTCTCCACCAAGGCGGCTCACGGACCGGCGGCGGAGCAGGTAGGCGGGGTGCCGCCGATGAGCGGAGGCCCGGCGACCCGATCGCGACCCGCACGCTTCGCCTCGAACAGTGCGGCGTCGGCCTCGGCGAAGATCTCGTCGGCATCCATGCCGGGACGGTGCGCGGCCACCCCGATGCTGACCGTCACGCTCAGCTCTGCCACCACCTCGGCCCAGGGTGCCGCGGTGACCGTGCCCCGGATCCGCTGGGCCAGTGCGTTCGCCGCTACCAGGTCCGTGTCCGGCAGCGCCACGACGAACTCGTCGCCGCCGAAGCGGGCCACCAGGTCTCCCTCCCGGCACTGGGCGCGCAGCAGCACCGCCAGCCGCCGCAGGATCGCGTCGCCCACCACGTGGGAGTGTGCCTCGTTCACATCGTGGAAGTGGTCGATGTCGACCACCAGCACGGTCAGGGGCCGCTCCTTGTGGGCGGCCAGGGCGACCAGCTCGGCCAGTCGGGAGTCCAGCCGCCGCCGGTTGGCTAGCCCGGTCAACGGGTCTTCGGCCGACTCCCGGGCCACCCGCCGGTGGTCGTCGGACAGTCGCTCCAGGCGGATGCGTAGCTGGGCGGCTTGCAGTCGCAGTGTCCGCTCCTGCCAGACCTGCTCGGCGGCCTGGCGTGCCACGGCACGGTAGGCCGTGACCAGCGCTGTGGTCGGGCTGGTCTGCTCGACCAGCCACGCCCGCTCGTAGACCAGGGCGGCACCCAGAGCGCCATCGGCGGCGTAGGCATCCAGCGTCGGTGCCTGGTGCAGGCACCGCACCGCCGCGAGATCGGA
>JAJYSQ010000161.1 GCA_021793495.1 Actinomycetes bacterium | reverse complement strand
TCCGATCTATGCCGCCGCGTCCGGGCTTGGCACGGAGTTCGACCTGGCACCGCGGCGCGCCCACCCGCCCCTGGCACCGCCGAGCCCACCGGAGGCCCCCCGGGTCTCCCGGCTGAACACCACGGTTGGGGTCGTCGCCACCGGCGCGGACCTGACCAAGGCACAGTGCACGAAGCTCGCCGAGGCCGCGCACGACGGGATGGCCCGAGCCATCCGCCCGGCGCACACCATGTTCGACGGGGACACGGTGTTCGGCCTGTCCACCGGCGACGGATCGCACCCGGTGGACCCGGTGGGACTGAACCAGCTGCTCGCGGCGGCCGCCGACTGCTTCGCCCGCGCTATCGGCCACGCGATGCTCGCCGCCACGACCACCCAGACGCCGGTGGGAACGTGGCGGTCGTACGCCGACACCCACCTGACGGCGTTGTGACCGGCTCCGACGATGCGGTGCTGGCCACGGCGACGTCACGACTCCCAGAGGCAGCCACGATGACCCGGTTCGAGCCCCCGTACCCACAAGGCCTGCCGGTCGGCCAGGGGTGGGCGACGGTCACCGCCCGGCACACGGTCCGCTTCCCGTACGACGGCTCTGCGGTCGCCGACGCGCCGGTGGGCGACCCGGAGCTGGCCCGGCAGGCGATCGAGTCGGCACTGGACGCCGCCACCGCAGTGGCCGCGATGCCGACGTACCGCCGCCGCGCGGTGCTGTCCAGCGTGCATGCCGCGCTGACCGAGCACCGCCGGGCCTTCGCCGACCTGCTGGTGCTGGAGACCGGCAAGCCACTGGTGGACTGCCGTACGGAGGTGGACCGGTCGCTGGTCACTCTTCAAGCGGCCGCGGAGGAGACCGCGCGGCTGCACGGCGAGACCGTCCCGCTGGACCTCGCGCCCTCCGGCGAGGGGCTGTTCGGCTTCTGGATCCGCCAGCCGATCGGCGTGGTGGTCGGCATCGCCGGGTTCAACTACCCGCTGCTGCTGGCCACCCACAAGATCGCCCCCGCGTTCGCCGCCGGGTGCCCGGTGGTGGCCAAACCGGCGCCCCAGACCCCGCTGGCCACGCTGTGGCTGGTCCACCTGTTCCGCCTCGCCCTGGCCGAGCACGGTGGGCCGGTCGCGGCCGTGCAGCTGGTCACCGGGGACGCGGACGTCGGACGCACCCTGACCACGGACCGGCGGATCGGGGCGGTCTCCTTCACCGGGTCCGCGTCCGTCGGGCACCAGATCGCCCGAGACGCCGCCCCGACCAAGACGCTGCTCGAGCTCGGTGCCAACTCTGCCCTCGTCGTCTGCGCGGACGCCGACCTCGACGCTGCCGCCGACGCCGTGGCCCGCGGCGGCTACTACGCCTCCGGGCAGGCGTGCATCTCCGTGCAGCGCGTCATCGTGGTGGACGCGGTCCGCGAGCGGTTTCTCGCGACGCTGGGCGCGCGGCTCGGTGAGATCGTCGTGGGTGATCCGCGGGAGTCGACCACCCGGGTCTCGGCCCTGATCGACCGGGCCGCCGCCGACCGGGTCGGCCGCTGGGTCGACGAGGCCGTGGCCGCCGGGGCCCGGCTGGTGACCGGTGGCGAGGTGCTCGGGCAGACCGTGAGCCCCACCCTCCTGGTCGACGTGCCGGACGGGATGACGGTCTGGGACCAGGAGGTGTTCGGCCCGGTGGTCTGCGTCCGCTCGGCGCCCGATGAGTCCGCCGCGTTCGCCGCGGTGAACCAGTCCCGGTACGGCCTGCACGCCAGCGTGTTCACGGCTTCGCTGGACACCGCGTTCGCCGCGCTGCGCACCCTGCAGGTCGGCGGCGTGGTGGTCAACGAGGTACCCGGGTTCCGCGCCGACAACATGCCGTACGGCGGAGTGAAGGACTCCGGGATCGGGCGGGAAGGCCCCCGCTTCGCTGTCGAGGAGCTCACGGTGACCCGGATGGCCATCATCCGACCGACGACCCGCAAGGAGACGGCATGATCCCGGCCGACGACGGATACTCGCGGCTGTTCCGGCTCGACGGCCGCCGGGTGCTGGTGGTCGGGGCCGGCAGCGGGATCGGACGCGAATCCGCGCGCGCCCTGGCCGCGCACGGCGCCCGGGTCGTCTGCGCCGACATCGACCCGTCCTCCGCGGGCGAGACCGCGCGCCTGTGCGGACCCGAGGCCACCGAGTACCCGCTGGACGTGCTGGACCCGATGGCCGTGACCCGCGCCGCACACGAACACTCTGGTACGGATGTACTGGTATTTACCGCAGGGACGAATGTCCGCAAACGGCTGCTGGCATATTCCGACGAGGAGTTCGACCGAGTAGTCGCGCTGAACCTGCGCTCCTCCTTCCATCTCGTCCGCGCCTTCGGGCGGACGATGGCGGAGCGGGGACGAGGCAGCATCATCGGCTTCTCCTCGATCCGGGCAGTCACCGTCGAACCCGGGCAGGGGGTGTATGCCGCGACGAAGGCGGGACTGGTGCAGCTGCTGCGCACCGCCGCTGCCGAGCTCGGCCCCCAGGGGGTCAGGGTCAACGCAATCGCCCCGGGCGTGGTGGAAACCCCGCTGACCGCGCCGATCAAGGACGTCCCCGACTGGTACCAGGCGTACGCGACCAAGAACGCGCTCGGCCGGTGGGCCGAGGCCAGCGAGCTGGCTGGGGCGGTGGTCTTCCTGGCCTCGGACGCCGCCAGCTACGTGACCGGCAGCGTGCTCACGGTCGATGGCGGGTGGACGGCGATCGACGGCCGCTACGAGCCACCGGCATGAGTGCCCCGGTGACGAGCGAGGCAACCAGCAGCGCTGGATCGTACCCACCCACGAGGTACAGCCCGCCTCCCGCGTCCGCCCGGATCATCCTGGTCCGCCACGGGACCCCGGAGGCCTACCGACCCGGTGACGACCGAGGGGTGTTCGACGGGCAGGACGACCCACGGCTGGCCCCGGAGGGCAGGGAGCAGGCCGAGAAGGTGGGCCGGTACCTGGCTGCCCGGGGCGTCACCGGGGTCTACACCAGCCCACTGCGCCGAGCCATCGAGACCGCGCGGCCCCTGTCCCGGCTGCTGGGGATCTCCCCGGTCGTCATCGGCGAGCTCCGCGAGGTGCACCTGGGCCAGTGGGAAGGCGGGCTGATCCACCAGCGGCTGAACGAGGGGGACCCGTTGTGGTCGGTCGTGCTCGAGCAGGAGCGCTGGGACGCGATCCCGGAAGCCGAGGACAACGAGTCCTTGCGTGCCCGGGTCCGATCCGCACTCACCCGCATCGCGTTGGCGCACCCTGACGGCACCGTCGTGGCCTTCACCCACGACGGGGTCATCGCCGCGGCGCTGTCGGTGGTGACCGGATCGCGACCCTTCGCCTTCGCCTCCTCCGTGCATGCGTCCACCTCGGAGCTGGTGGCCGAGCCCCCCGACCGCTGGCGGCTGCGGCGGTTCAACAGCACGGCGCACCTGGAGCTGCCCGTGGAGACGCGGCGATGAGCCTGGAGGTCACCGTCCTGGGGTGCGACGGTGGTTACCCGGGACCGGGGGGAGCCGGCAGCGGGTACCTGGTGCGCAGCAACGGCGTCGCACTCTGCCTGGACGCCGGCCCCGGGGTGCTCGCCCGGGTGCAGCAGGAGATCGCGCTGGAGGCTCTGGACGCGGTGGTCGTCAGCCACGAGCACCCCGACCACGCCTCGGACCTCGACGGCCTGGCTGTGGCCCTGCACTTCGCCGCCGAACCGCGACGCGTACCGGTCTATGCGCCCCGCGGTGTCCGGGCGCTGCGGTACTTCGCCGACTGGCCGGAGCTGGACTGGCAGGAGGTCGCCGACGGCGACACGGTCGGCCTCCGCGGCCTGGTCCTGAGGTTTTCCCAGACCGACCACGGCCCCGAGACTCTCGCCGTACGGGTCGATGGCGGCGGTACGAGCCTGGGCTACTCGGCCGACACCGGCCCGGAGTGGTCGTTCGAGGCGCTGGGGGGCCCGCTCGACCTCGCATTGTGCGAGGCGACCTGGACCAGGCAGCAGGAGGGCCGGGCCCAGCACCTGAGTGGGCGTCAGGCCGGGAGGATGGCCCGGGGTGCGGGTGCCACCGAGCTGGTCGTGACCCATCGGTGGCCCACCCTCCCGGTCGAGCCGGTCACCGCTGAGGCGTCCGAGGCGTTCGGCGCACCTGTCCGGTCGGCCCACCCGGGGGCCCGGTACACGGTGGTCACGTCAGAGGATTCCCTGTTCCCCGCGCCAGGAGCCAGTCCAGGATGATCCGGGCCGCCTGGTCCGGAACGGTCATGTCGGTGTCGACGATGAGATCCGCGACCTGCTCGTAGAGCCGCCCCCGGCGCTCGAGGAGTCCGATCACCATCTCGGGGCCCTGGGTGTCGACCCACGGACGATGCTCGGTCTCGGGCCGTGGGCCGGTCTCGGCCACGCGGGCGACCAGGGTGGCGGCGCTGGCCCGTAGGTAGACCACTGTGCCGGTCGCGCTCAGCCGCGCTGGCGACCCCGAGGCCTCGACCAGGCTGGCGGCTACTCCCGCGACGAGCGGAGCAGGCGCAGCGCCGATCACCTGGAGCACCTCGGCCTCGGCCTGGTGCAGCCGGTCGATCCCCTCCCGGACGAGCAGCTGGCGAGCGGTCGAGCCAGTGGCCGCGTACAGCAGGTCATCGTTGTCCAGGTAGGGCCAGCCGGTGACCGCCGCGATCTCGGTGCCGACGCTCGACTTGCCCGCCCCCATCATCCCCACCAACAGCAGCCGACCGCCCCCGGCGGGCCAGGTCGCTCGCGAGGCCGGTGGTGGGGTCACGCGAACGCCAGGGGGCGGACCAGGGATCCGGTCGCCCCGCGGATCGGTAGCGGGAGGGCGATGAAGAAGAACTCGCTGACCTGGTCAACCGCGAGGTCCTCGAGGTAGACCCATTCCAGGATGGGGATCCCGTTCTGCCGGATGAGGTACCGGTGGACTGGCTGAGGCTCTCCGGGAACTCCGGAAGGAGACACCTCCAGCGACGTGTTGTCCGCCCCGATCAGCACCGGGTCGAGCTGGCGCAGCCACTGGGCCCCCTGGAGGGACAGTCCGGGCTGAGCCGTGGCGCTCATCGCCTGCGGGTCAGGCCACTCACGCATGAAGCCCGTCCGTAGGAGCACGACATCACCAGCCCTCGGGGTGACTCCTTGATGCTGGCAAGCGGACTCCAACTCCTCCGGACCAATCGGCTGCCCGGCCGGCAGCTGCTCCACCCCCAAGACTCGAGGGATGTCGAGCATCACGCCACGCGCGAGGAAGGGGGGCAGCGCGCTGGCGTCCTCGCGCAGTGCCCCGAAGTCGCCGAGGTAGTCACGAGCCGAGTGGTCCCCATACCAGGAGTCATCCTCCCCATCGGTGACGTGGCACAAGGCGTCGATGTGCGTACCGGCGTGCATCGTCGTGGATACGACCTCGGAGATGAACGCGTAGTTCTCCTTGTTCGCCCCGTCGGCGAAGGGGAAGACCGCGTCCGCACGCATGCCTTGCGGGGTGCGGTAGGTCGTGACCTGCAGGGGCGGGTGCGCACCGGCAATGGGCATCCCTGG
>JAJYSQ010000160.1 GCA_021793495.1 Actinomycetes bacterium | reverse complement strand
TGTACGAGTACCTCGACGACGAGATCGTCGACCACGACCAGCGCGATCGGATCCACGCGCACCTCGACGAGTGCGGTCCGTGCCTGAAGAAGTACGGGCTGGAGGAGGCGGTGCGCTCCCTGGTGCGGCGTAGCTGCGCCGAGCACGCCCCGGTCGACCTGCGGGTGCGGGTGCTGGCCCGGATCACCGAGGTACGGGCCACGCTGCGGGCGACCATCGTAGACCCGGGCGGTCCGCTCGGCTGACGCGGTCCGCCCGGGTCGACGCGGTCCGCCCGGGTCGACGATGCCCCGGGGAGCCTTCGGCACCCGCGTCGATCAGGAGTTGGGCCGGTTGCCGTGGTTGGCGCTGCTCTTCTTGCGGTCGCGGCGCTTGCGGGAACGCTTGCTCATCGGTTCTCCTCGTGGGGCGGCGGTGGGCGTCGGGGTGCCGGGCACAGCGTACCCGCACGGTCACCCGGTGAGCTGTCGGTTCAGCGCGCTGAGCACGGCTCGCGCCAGGGCGTCGGCCTCGTCCCCGCGGACCAGCGCCGCCCCGGTCAGCGCCTGCTCGCCGGTGCGGGGGACCATCAGGGTCAGGACGCACACGGCGACCTGGCGGCCTCCGATCCGGACCACCGCGGCGGACTCCACCTCGCAGGGACGTCCGAGCAGCGTGCCGACCGCCTCGACCGTGGCCATCGCGACCAGCCGGGGACGGTGACTGGCACCGGCCGGTCCGCGTGAGGTGCCGGTGAACACGTCCTCGCCGACCGCCAGCGAGACGCTGGCCTCGGTCTGCTGGGTGGCGGTGCGTACCGCGATGCTCGCGATCCTCGGTCGCGGACCGGACGAGGCGTCCGCCTCCTCGTCGTCGGACGCCTCGGTCTCCCCGATCTGTACCACGCTGACGATCCGGTGGTCGAGGTCGATGTTGCACTGGGCCATCGCCATCGACTGGATGTCGCGGACCACCTGCTTGGCGGGCTTCCCGGGGGAGGCGAGGATGTGCACCTCGGTCGGTTCGGCCTCGGGGTTGGTCACGACGCTGGCGGCACGCACCCCGGGGATCTGACGGAGCGCGTCTTCGAGCTCGGGGAGCAGACGCAGGGCTGACATGGGGAAGGTCTCCGTTTCCTGGGGGCGTCTGGGGTGGACGACGGTGAGGGCTGCGGGCCGTCCGTGCGCTACCGAGGGTTCGGCGTGACAGGGACGAGCCCGGCCACGATGAGCCGGCGCCGGTCGGGGTGCGGCGGCGTCGGGTGCAGCGCCGTCGGGTGCAGCGAGACCGGGCCGGGGGCCTCGCGCACGTCGAGGACCTCGTCGTCGGGCGTGCCGTTCCCGGGTGAGCCTGCGTCGCCGATCCTCGCAGCGTCCCTCCAGGCATCCTCGGCGGGGGCGGCCGGGTCCCGCGCGGCGCCGGTGCTCAGCCGCCACGCGTCCACCGTCTGCTCGTGCTCCTCGTCGCGACGGGTCGCCGAGGCGTCCAGCGCCGCCAGGACCGCCGGCAGCGCCTCCGTCAGGTGCGCCTCCACCTCCCGCAGGGAGGCTCGCTGCCAGTACCGCAGGGCTCGTGCCACCCCGGGGTCCAGGAACCCCTCGTCCAGTGCCCGAGCCAGCTCGGTGTCGAACCGCCGGGTCGCCGGGTCGGCGCGCAGCCCGAGCAGCGCGGACACCAGCTCGCCATAGGCAGCCCGCCCGGCCGGGCCACCGTCGCCCCGCGCAGGTGGCATGCGCACACCCCCTCTGTCGGACCTGGACGGTCGGGGCGAGGCTAGAGCACCGCGCCCCCGGGCGACAGGGGCCGCCCGGGGGCCGCAGCGCACAGACCACCAGGATGGGGCAGTGTTCTGACCCGGGAGGACCAGGTGGGGTAGTCCAGACGGTCAGACTTCGCTACCATCACCCTCAGTACACGTTCGCTCACTTGACGCGATCGGACGAGCCCCCCTTCACTCGGGGGTGGCTCCTGTCGACGTGCCGAGGTGACGAGGTACTCGCCGGTGGGCCGCTCGGCGGTCGAGCCGCCGGGTGCCTGACAACTGCAGAGGGCGAGACCGGGACCGGCAGCAGTCGACCAGCAGTCCCGTACGGCAGTACTTCAGCACTCCCTGCATGTCAGCGGAGCGGATTCCTGCACGGGAGAACAGCGGTTCCCGTGACATGAGTTCGTAGGGGTGATACCCAGATGAAGAAGCTCGTTGCCGCTGTCGAGACGTACCTCAAGGGCGGGGCCACGTGGTCGTGGCACTGAGTCCGGAGGTCGACCGGCTGTCGGTCCCGGTCCCGCCCGCTGCCGTCCCTCGACCGGGAGCGTGGCGCATGGAGCTCTCCGCGGCCGCGAAGCGGTACATCGCGGCGGTGATCGCGGCCGGGGCCGTGGCGCTCGGCGGGGCCGTGCTCGCCGAGGCCCGCTCCGCGCACCCGTGGCCGCCGGCGCTGGTCGGGCTGGTGGCGCTCGCCGCGCTGGCTGAGTTCATCCAGATCACCGTGTTCCGGGACAAGGTGGGGCTGTCCACCTACTCGATCATCCTGCTGGCCACGCTGGCCATCCTCGGCGTGCCGGCCGCGGTGCTGCTCGCGGTGGTGCCGGGGCTCGCCTACGTCCGGTTGGGACCGGTGAAGTGGGCGTTCAACACCGCGATGTTCGCGATCGGCGCGGTGGTCGCCGGGGGAGCGTACGTCGGGCTGGGCGGGCCGGTCGGCGGGTTCCACGGCTTCTCCTGGCGCGACGTGCTCGCGTTCCTGGCCGCCGACCTGCTCTACATGGTGGTCAACGGCGTGCTGGTGGCCCGGGTGGTGGCGTACGCCGAGCACCTGCCGGTGAAGGCGGTGGTGGCCACCACGCTGGCGCCGACCGCGATCACCTACCTGGGCAACGGGCTGTTCGGGCTGCTGCTCGCGGTGCTGTGGCTGGACGCCGGGCTCGGCCCGGTCGCCGCCCTGCTGATCCTGCTGCCGCTGTACCTGGCGTACTGGGCGTACTCGCAGTTCTCCGGCGAGCAGCTCGCGCACGAGCGCACGATCGCCACCCTGATCCAGGCGGTGGAGACCAAGGACCTGTACACCCGCGGGCACAACGAGCGGGTCGCGAAGGCCGTGGTGATCATCGGCCGGCAGCTGCGGATGCCCGAGGAGCGCGTCGAGACGTTGCGGTACGCCGGCACCCTGCACGACGTGGGCAAGCTCGCGGTCCCCACCCGGGTGCTGCAGAAGGAGGGGCGGCTGACCGACGAGGAGTTCGAGACGATCAAGATGCACCCGCTGCGCGGCCTGGAGGTGGTCCGCGACATCGAGTTCCTGGACGAGGCGTTCCGCGGGATCCTGCACCACCATGAGCGGATGGACGGTCGCGGCTACCCGATGGGGCTGGCCGGCGGGGCGATCCCGGAGTTCGCCCGGGTGATCGCGGTGGCCGACGCGTTCGACTCGATGACCTCCACGCGCTCCTACCGGAGCGCCCGGGGGGTCCCCGAGGCGCTGGCCGAGCTGCAGGAGTGCGCCGGCACCCAGTTCGACCCGCGGATGGTCGACGCGCTGGTCGCCGGGGTGCAGCGGGTCGGGTGGACCCCGCAGACCGGCCGGCCCTACGTTCCCGGCGACCCGGCCGGCACCGGGGAGGTGCTGTACGACCACGACGACCCGGCGTATGCGCGGATGTTCACCCGCGACCTGCCCGTCGCCCCCGCCGTGCCGTCCGCCGGGCCGCCTGCCGAGGACGACCCGGATCCACGGGTGCCGGAGCGGTGAGCGCTTTCCCGGCCCGGTGGGACCAGCGTGGCGCCCGCATCGTGGGCGCGCTGGTCCTGGTGGCCAGCGTCCTTGCGGTAGCCGGGATCGCCCGCACGGTCAGCCTGCCGCACGGCCTGGCGCAGCCGTACGTCGCCACCGCGTTCCTGGTGTTCATCTCCATCGGGGAGTTCATCCGGGTGACGCTGCCCGGGGACCGGGAGTCCGCCCCGCTGGGGTTGGCCGGCGCGCTCGGGTACGCGCTGCTCACCGAGTTCGGCCCGACCACCCTGGCCACCCAGGGGTTCGGGCAGGTGATCGCGGTCACCGTCACCGGCATCCTGATCGGCGCCCTGCCGCACCTGGCCGCCGGCCGTCCGCCCCAGGTCGACGCGGTGTCCCGGCGGATCATCGTGGTCTCCGCGGTGGCGATCGGGTTCCGGGCCACCGGGTTGCACGACTTCGTCGCCTCGCTGCCGATGGACTCCCGGTGGGCCGCCGCTGGCGTGATGGTCGCACTGGTCGTCCTCGGGATGGCACTGGACACGGCACTGGCCACCTCGGTGGTCGTCGCCGGAGAGCACGCGCCGTTCGGTGTAGCGCTGCGCGACGAGGCGCGGGCGATGGTCGGCCTGGGCTCCGCGGTGGGCGCGACCGGGGTGCTGATCGCGTTGTCCGCGGCGATCATGGGCGTCTGGTCCCTGCCGGTGCTCGCGATGCCGTTGTTCCTGACCCAGTTCTCCTTCCGCCGGTACTCCGGCATCCGCCAGACCTACCTCGAGACGATCCGTTCGTTGTCCCGGGTGACCGACGTCGGTGGGTACACCGAGACCGGGCACGGCCGCCGGGTCAGCGAGCTGTCGGTGGCGGTCGCCCGCGAGCTGGGGATGCCCGAGACCGGGCTGCGCGAGCTGGAGTACGCCGCCCTGCTGCACGACATCGGCCAGCTCTCGCTGTCCGAGCCGATCCCGCGGGGGGCGACCCTGATGGTTCCGCCGTCCGAGCAGCGCCGGATCGCCGGCCTCGGCGCGCAGGTGATCCGGGAGGCCGGGGTGCTCGACCGGGTGGCCGAGATCGTGGAGAAGCAGGCCGAGCCGTACCGGCAGGGCCACACCCCCGACGACCCGAGCATCCCGCTGTCCAGCCGGATCATCCGGGTGGTCAACGCCTACGACGACATGGTCGCCGGCTCCCTGGAGTTCGCCCGGCGGATGGACGCGCTGGAGCACCTGCGGATGGGGCTGGCGGCCGAGTACGACCCGAAGGTGGTCGACCGGCTCAGCCACGTCGTCCAGCGGTACTCGCGGATGGGCGTGTAGCGGTGCGTCGGCCCGGGCGCCAGGTGCGCGCCAGGGTGTAGGCCGCCAGGCCGACGCCGGCCGCCACCAGCAGGTCGCCAGGGCTGAGCACCGCGGCGTGCCCGGGCAGCGGGAACGCGATGGTGTCGCCGAGCCAGCGCAGCCGGGTGGTCGCGTCGGCGGCGAGGTGGGCCACGTCCCCGGGGGGCACGGCCTGGTCCAGGCGCAGCCCGGCGCGTGCGGCCGCGGCGGTGGACACCGGCATCGCACCGTCGAGGACCACCACCATCGTGTTCAGCGTCAGCCCCGTGGCGACCAGCCCGATGCCCGGCAGCCGCCGGTTGACCACGACGAAGTACGCCAGCAGCACGAACCCGGCGAGCACGCCGAGGACGTACGGTGCGGCCGTGCGTGCCGACAGCCACGCCCCCCACGCCTCGGCGGCCACCGCAAGCACCGGCAGCAGGACCCCGCGCAAGGGCGGCGGACGATCGAGCCGCCGGCTGCGCCTCGGCGGACGAGCCACC
>JAJYSQ010000159.1 GCA_021793495.1 Actinomycetes bacterium | reverse complement strand
CCAGGTCCACCGCGGCGGGGTCGAGCGTGCCCGAGCGGATGGCCTCCTCGAGAGCGTCGACGCCGGTCCACGTGGCCACGAGGTCGATCCCCTGGTGGGTCGTGGCAGCGGCGAGCAGACCGTCGAGGAACGCACGGTCGGATTCCACGACCACCATCGCGATCGCAGAGTCCGCCGCGGACCGAGGGTGACCCACGGCGCACACGGTAGCCTCGCGGCCGGCTGCACCGGGCACGATGGCCAGGACGGCGAGGCGAGGATGGACGGTACGACACCGCTACGGGTGCTGCACGTGGTGACTCGGGCGCAGCGGCGGGGCGCCGAGACCCACGCCGTCCTGATCGACTCCTGGTTGCGGGACCGTGGCTGGGACTCGCGCCTCGTCGCACTGGCTCCTGGGCTCGCGACGGCGCCGTTGGCGATCCCTGTGCTCGGGGTCGGTGAGCTGTCTCCTGGGACACTGCGCCGGCTGCGCGCGGCTGCCCGGTCCGCCGATGTCGTGGTGGCGCACGGCTCGCGGACCCTGCCAGCCTCGGTCGCGGCGACGGTCGGGCTGCGCGTCGGACTGGTCTACGTCAACATCGGTGATCCGCGCTACTGGGCGGCCGACCGGCTTCGCCGGGCGCGGACCAGGTGGTTGCTCCAGAGAGTCGATCACGTGGCTGCGGTGTCCGAGGGGGCCGCGGATGCGCTGGTTGGACATTACGGCCTCGATCCCGCGAGGGTTTCCGTGGTGCCCAACGCGCGGGACGTCACGCGCTTCCCGGCGGTAACCCCCGCGGGGCGAGCGGCGGCGCGCGCCAGGCTCGGCTTGCCCACCGATGGCCAAGTCGTGCTCACCCTGGGATCTCTCACGGTGGAGAAGCGGGTGGGCCTGGCGATCCGGTCCGCGTCCTTGGTGCGCGGGGCCGAGCTGCTCGTCGTGGGTGACGGGCCCCAGCGTCTGGACCTGGTCGCGCTCGCCGACCAGGTCATGCCCGGTCGGACCCGCTTCGTCGGCCTGGTGACCGACCCCGAGCGGTACCTGGCGGCGGCCGATGTCGTGCTCCTGACGAGCAGCAGCGAGGGCGTCCCCGGGGCGCTCGTCGAGGCCGCGCTGCTCGGCGTCCCCGCGGTGACGACCGACGTCGGGTTCGTCCGGGACGTGGTGGAGGACGGGATGACGGGGCGGGTGGTCCCCGGTGCCGATCCGGCGGCGCTCGCCGCCGCCCTGCGCGAGGTGCTCGCGGCTGGCCCGGGGGTGGGGCAAGCGGCCGCGCGGGCCGCCCGCGAGCGGCACGACATCGACACGGTGATCCCGCGGTGGGAGCAGGTGCTCACCGCAGCCGCGGACCGGCGTTGACCGTCGAACCGTTACCCTCGGACCCGCCGAGGCTGATGCTCATGACGTGGGACCAGGCAGGAGGGGAGCGGTGGCGAGCCAGGAGCACGCGGAGCCGGTGGGGCTCGTCCGGTTCCACCGCGACCTGCGCCTGGCCACCGTGGCCCGTGACCTGTGGCGGGCCCGAGCGCTGGTCCGGGCGCTGACCGAGCGTGACTTCCGGGCCCGGTACAAGCAGGCGGTGCTCGGCGCCGCCTGGTCGGTGATCACCCCGATCCTGATGATGGTCGTGTTCACCCTGGTCTTCGCCAAGTCGCAGGGGACGTCCACGGGTGGGGCGCCCTACCCGCTGTTCAGCTACCTCGGGCTGATCCCGTGGACCTTCTTCTCCACCTCGGTCAGCCAGGGCAGCTCCTCGCTGATCAGCAACCAGTCGCTGATGAACAAGATCTACTGCCCTCGGGAGGTGTTCCCGCTCGCCCGGGTGGGTCTGGCGGCCACCGACATGGCGATCTCGATCGGCGTGCTGCTCGTGCTGTTCGGCGTCTTCCGTTACCCGCCGCGGGGCACCGCGTACTGGGTGGTGCCGCTGCTGCTGATCCAGTTCGTGTTCGCCGCGGCGGTCGGGATGCTGATGGCCAGCCTCGCGGTCTACTTCCGCGACCTGCTCTCGGTGCTGCCGATCATCCTGCAGGTGGGGCTGTTCGCCACCCCGGTGGCGTACGGGCTGAGCACCTTCATCCCCGCCCGGTGGCAGGGGCTCTATGTGGCGGTGAACCCGCTGGGGGCGGTGATCGACGGGTACCGGCGTTCCCTGCTGCTCGGGGAGTACCCGCGGCTCGGGCTCACCCTGGTCGGCGCCGCGGGGGCGGTCGGCTACCTGATGGTCGGCTACCTGATCTTCAAGCGTCTGGAGACCGGCTTTGCCGACATCGCCTGACGGGTCGATCGTCCTCGACGGGATCTGGAAGCGGTTCCGGGCCGACCGGCGCCGCCCCTTGCTGATGGAGGAGATCGACCGGCTCTCCCGCGCGCTTCGCCGGCAGGAGCGGCTGGTCCGGTGGCGGTGGGTGCTCCGGGACATCGGCGCGCACATCGTCCCCGGTGAGGCCGTCGGCCTGATGGGCACCAACGGCTCGGGCAAGTCCACCCTGCTCAAGATCCTCAACCAGACGATGTTCCCCTACGCCGGACGGGTCGGGGTGCACGGCCGGGTCGGGGCGTTGATCGAGGTGACCGCCGGGATCCACCCGATCCTGTCCGGGCGGGAGAACGTCTACCTCTACGGCTCGCTTCTCGGGCTCTCTCGGGCCGATGTCACCGCCCGGTTCGACGACATCGTGGAGTTCGCCGAGCTCTCCGGAGCGATCGACCGGCAGGTGAAGTTCTACTCCTCGGGCATGCAGATGCGCCTGGGCTTCTCGGTGGCCGCCTTCCTCGAGCCGGACATCCTGCTGGTCGACGAGGTGCTCGCGGTCGGCGACAGCGTGTTCCAGCAGAAGTGCCTGGGGCGGATGCGTGAGGTCCTGCAGCAGGGCACGACGTTGATCCTGGTCTCCCACGACCTGATCTCGCTGGAATCGGTGATTCGCCGCGGCATCTGGCTGCGCGACGGCGCGGTCGCGGTGGATGGCCCAGCCCGGGCGGTCCTCGGGGAGTACCGGGCCTACCTGGAAGGCAGCACGGGCCGGCAGGTAGCTCAGGGGCCGGTCCGCATCGACGAGGCGACGATCCGGGCAGCCGACCACGGTGGCCGCGAGGCGGCTCTGGGCGGCGGCGAGCTGGTCAGCGTGCCGGCCGACGAGCCGGTGACCATCACGCTGGTGCTGGCCAGCGACCGTCGGGAGCGCGTCGAGGTCCAGCTGGGCATCAGCGAGGGCTCGAACAGCACGATCTTCACGGTCCGCCAGACCCTGGACCTGCCGCTGGGCAAGTCCCTGCTCACCTGTGGCTTCGACGGCCTTCCCCTGGCCCGTGGCCGGTACTCGGTGTGGGCCGGGGTGTACGCGGGCGACGGCAAGCCGTTGGCCGGATGGCAGCCGGTGACCGCGTTCGAGGTGACCGGTGCGGAGCTGCCGCCCGCCCCGATGGCGGTGATCCGACTCGCCCCGCTGGTGCTGCCGGCCCGCTGGGAGCTGTTGTGACCCCCGGTACCGCGCGGACCCGGGTCAAGCAGGGGCTCGCCCGGATCCCCGACCCCGGGCCGGCCGCCGGCATGACGATGCTGATCTACCACCGGGTGGGCGGAGGGTCGCGGGACGAACGTGACCTCGCGGTCCCTGCGTTCCACGAACACCTGCGGATCCTCGCCCACCACGAGGTGCTCGGCATCAACGAGGCATGGTCCCGGGTGCAGGCCGGGGACCTCAGCCCGAGCGTGGTGCTCACCTTCGACGACGGGTTCGCCGACGTCTACGCGCATGCCTGGCCGGTGCTGCTCGAGCACCGAGTGCCGTTCACCCTCTACCTGGCCACCGCCTACCTCGGTGGCACGATGCACTGGGACGGGTCGACCGCCACCAGCGCCGGCCCGGGGCTGAGCTGGCCGCAGGTCGAGGAGATGGTGGGCTCGGGTCTGGCCACGGTCGGTGCGCACACCCACCACCACGTGCGTCCGGAGGCACTCACCGTCGCCGAGCTCGAGGCGTGCGACGCGGCGATCGAGGCGCACGTCGGTCGCCGCCCGGCGCACTTCGCCTACCCCTGGGGGATCCCGGTGCCCGCGATGAGCAGTGAGCTGCGCCAGCGGTACCGCACGGCGGCCACCGGGCGGCTGGGACGCAACACCCCAGGAGTAGACCCCATCCTGCTGCGACGGGTCCCGGTGCGTCGGAGCGACCCGCGGGGGTTCTTCGCCGCCAAGCTCACCGGGTCGCTGCACGCCGAGCGCGCCTACACCCGGATGGTCGACGCGGCCAAGCGGGTGGGGCTACATGCCTGACTCAGCTCCTGAGACGCCCGTACCACCGATGCCCGGTGCGGGAGGACGGCCGCTACGGGTGGCGCACCTGACGACCGTGGACATGAGCCTGGCCCTGCTGCTGGGCACCGAGCTTGCCTACGACGTGCAGGTCGGATTCACCACCTACGGCATCAGCGCACCCGGCCCCTATGTCGACCGTGTCGAGGAGCTCGGGATCCGGCACGTGCCGGTGGCGTCCCTGACCCGTTCCTGGGACGTCCGTGCCGACCTGCGGGCCTTCGCCGAGCTGGTCCGGGTCCTTCGACGGCTGCGCCCGGACGTGCTGCACACCCACAACCCGAAGACCGGGGTGCTGGGCCGGATCGCCGGCCGGCTGGCCGGCGTCCCGGTGGTGGTCAACACCTGCCACGGGCTGTGGGCCGGTCCCGGGGATTCCCGGCGTCGGCGCGCCCTGGTGCTCGGGCTCGAGGCGCTGGCCGCGCAGTTCTCGCATGCCGAGCTCTACCAGAACGCCGAGGACCGGCGAGCGCTGCGCCGCGCGGTGCCGGCGTGGCGGTCTCGCGTCGTGGGCAACGGCGTGGACCTGACCCGGTTCCGCCCGGACGCCGAGGGCCGGGCCAGGGTCCGGGACGAGTGGGGCATCGGGCCGGGCGAGGTGCTGGTCGGCGGGGTCGGTCGGCGGGTCGCCGAGAAGGGGATCGCGGAGTTCGCGGCCGCAGCCGAGAGCCTGGGTGACCGGGCGAGCTTCGTGTGGATCGGCCCCGAGGACCTGGGCAAGCCGGACGCCTGGCGCGGGCCCGCCGGCCGGGTCCGACTCGTGGGGGAGCGCATCGACATGCCGGCGGTCTACAACGCGCTGGACATCTTCGTGCTGCCCTCCTACCGCGAGGGGTTCTCCCGCTCAGGCATGGAGGCCGCGGCCTGCGGCAAGGCCCTGGTGCTCACCGACATCCGCGGATGCCGGGAGGTCGGCCGGCACGGACGCGAGGTGCTGCTGGTCCCACCCCGGGATCCCGGCGCGCTGACCGAGGCGGTCCGCCGGCTGGTGGAGGACTCGCGGCTGCGAGACAGCCTGGGCCAGGCCGTGCACGCCTATGCGCAGGAGCACTTCGACCAGCGGGCGGTCGCCGCGATGTCGGTACGCACGTACCAGGCCGTGGCCGGACGGCGCGGCCGGCAGGTCGACCGCTCGGTCGGGAAGGTGGGCAAGGTCGGGGTGGGCCGGGTGAGCGGGGCGCACCGGCCGGCGCAGCGGGCGGTCGATGTCACCGTGGCCGTCGCGGCGAGCGCGGTGCTCTGCCCGG
>JAJYSQ010000158.1 GCA_021793495.1 Actinomycetes bacterium | reverse complement strand
GCCCTGCGCGATGCCCAGCTGCGCGAGGGTGTGCAGCGGATCGCGGATCTACTGGCCCAGGACGCCGAGTAGGAGCCCCAGGGGGTGCAGACCTGGGCGCGGGGGGTGCGGCACCGAGCGGCACGGGTGGGGTAGGAGCAGTGCCGGCTAGGAGCAGTGCCGGCTAGGAGCAGCGATGTCGGGGTGGGTGCCTGGCCCCGGCGCCTGGCACCCACCCCGACTCTGTCGGGGGTCATGCCACCAACATGACCCCCGGTCCTGGGACGCCGTGCCCACTCGAGCGGGGACAGGCGGCGTGCGAGCTGGTCCACCCGGGACCTGGTCGACTCATCGAGCGGCCGGTCAGAACCGGCCCTGCGGAACGGTGAACCAGTAGGCGCGATTGAAGGCGAGCTTGGCCAGGTGCCAGAAGCGCGAGGGACGAGGTGGGTTCGGCGGGTGGTCGTAGTCGAACCGCATCATGGTGGCCTTGCCCCGCCCGGTCTCGAGGAAGCACATGACCTTCCCCTCGTACCGAGAGTGCACCGGGCGCGCCGGGCGATGGCCCACGAGGGCCGCGATCTGCTCGGCGATCACGGGGGCTTCGAAGTGCGCGGTCGACCCGGCCTTGGAGATGGGCAGGTTCGTCGCGTCACCCAGCGCCCAGACGTTCGCCTGACCCTCGACCAGCAGGCTGCCTCGGTCGACCGGGACCCACTGGCCCCCACCGGTCAATCCGGAAGAGACCACCACGTCCGCCCCCTTGTGAGGCGGGACCAGGACCGCGAGGTCGTACCCGAACTCCTCGCCCTCCAGGGAGGTCAGCCGTCGGGCGACCGGGTCCACGGACTCGATGTTCACGAACGTGTGCATCGCGATCCCCCGCTCGACGAAGATCGGCTCGACGAGGCGAGAGGCCGACTCGATGGTGAACGCGCGGTTCAGCGGAGAGAGGAAGTCGATCGTGGTCGCCGCACGCACGCCCCGTCGGCGCAGCAGGTCCTCGGCAAGGAACGCGAACTCCACCGGGGCGGGCGGGCACTTGTACGGCATGCCCGCGACCCCGACCACCAGGCGCCCACCGGTGAAGGTCCGCAGCGCCTCCCGTAGCCGCTCGGCGCCGGCCAGGCTGTAGAAGTGCTGGGCGCCGTCGCGAAGCCCGGGGACCTGGTCGAGGTCGAGGTGCGAGCCGGTCGCCAGGACCAGGTAGTCGTAGCCGACCACGCCCTCTCGGGCCAGCTCGATCTTCCCAGCCGCGGCGTCGATACCGACGGCCTCGTCCACCACCAGGTCGACGTCGTCACGCAGCAGGGACCGCACATCGCGGGCCAGGGAACCGCCATTGACGGCGCCGGTGGCCACGTACAGGAACCCCGGCTGGTAGACGTGCAGACCGGTGGTGTCCACCAGCCGTACCCGAGCAGCGGTGCGCGGGATCTTCCGGGCGATCAGGTTCGCGGTGAGCACGCCCCCGACGCCCCCGCCGAGGACGACAATCTCGGCAGCCATGGTCAGCGCGCCTTCGTCACGACGAAGCGGGTGTACCCATCGAGGTCCTCGATCGCCACCATCTCATGGCGGGCCTTGGCGACCCACGCGGGAATGTCCGTGCGCGAACCAGGGTCCTTGCTGAGCACGGCCACGGTCTGGCCAACGGATGACTCGCGGATCGCCCGGATCATCTCCATCAACGGTCCGGGGCAGAACGACCCCCGAGCGTCGATCTCCTGATTGATGGTGGTGGCCATGATCAACTCCTTGTGGTCGTGGTGGACGGCAACCTCCGATGGAGGCTCAGATGAAGAACGTCTGGGCGTCGCGGGTCATCTCCACGAAACTGCCCACGCCGATGAGGTCCTCGACCACCGGGTCGAGGTCGTCCTTGCCCAGCTCCAGCAAGTCGGCGGTCATCGCACAGGCGTGCACGTGGACTTCTCCCACGTCGATCGCCATGTCCAGGACGTCACGCCACGCGGGCACGCCCTTGGTCTGCATCAGCTTGCCCATCTGAACGCCGAGCTCTCCGTACTCCGGACTCATCGGGGCCGGTACTCCGGCCATGTCCCGGCGGAAGGCGGCCAGCCCCCAGAAGGTGAGGAAGACGTGGGTGGACACCCCCATCGCCGCCGCACCCGAGATGATGGTCACCGCGGCCTGCAACTTGTCGGCCGTCCCCGAGAACAGGACGATCGCCATCTTCTGCTGGGTCTGCTCGCTCATCGCCGGCTCCTTCGTGGCCCGGGGCCTGCCCGGTCGGGGCCGGCTCGCCACTGCGACGCTACGACGAGCCGCCGGCGCCCCGCAGTGCCGCAGGACCCGAGCTGGGCGGGACCTTGGTCCCGCCCAGCTCGGGTCCGAGCCTGACCGCGGGCAGCCTGGTCCCGACAAGGACCGGCTCCACCTGCAGGACCACACCGAAGGCATCGGCCACCCGCTGGCGGATCTCGCCGGCCAGCCCCAGCAGCCCGGTGGTCGTGCCACCCCCGGGGTGGGTCAGGGCCAGTGCGTGCTTGGTGGAGACCCGGACGGGCCCGGGCCCGTGACCCGGGTGGATGCCGACCTGCTCGATCAACCAGGCCGCCGACGTCTTCACCCGACCGTCCGGCATCGGCCACCGCGGAGCCGGGGCGGGCAACCGGGCCGCCGGCACCGGGTCGAGGACCGGGTTGGTGAAGAAGGAGCCCACGCTGCGCGTATCGGGGTCGGCGGGGTCGAGCACCATGCCTTTGGCGCGGCGCAGCTCGAGCACCGCGGCACGCACCTGCTCGGCCGGCACGCAGGTGCCCAGCGGCACCTCGAGACGGCGGGCCAGCTCGGCGTAGGCGATCCCGGCGGACGGCCGCTGGCGACGCAGCTCGAACATCACGTCGAGGACCACGTACCGTCCGGTCGGTGCGTGGTGCGCCCGCAGCCGGCTGGTCCGGTACCCGAACCCGCACTGGTGCCGGGCGAGCACCGTGACGGCGGCCGTGACGCGATCATAGGCACGGATCGCGATGATCGCCTGCTCGACCTCCCGGCCGTAGGCCCCGACGTTCTGCACCGGCGTGGCACCGACCAGCCCGGGTATCCCACTGAGCACCTCCAGGCCCGACCAGCCCTCGGCTACCGAGCGGGCGACGAACTCGTCCCACCGGACCCCCGCGGCCACCGTGACCTCGACCCAGCCCGGGCGGGCGGTACGAACCCGCTCCCCGCGCGTTGCGACCTGCACCACCGTGCCGGCGAAACCACCGTCTCCCACCACCAGGTTGCTCCCCCCGCCGACCACGAGGACCGGCTCGCCCTCGGTATCGGCGGCGGCGACCACGTCGACGAGCTCCCGCTCGGTGGTGGCCACGACCAGCATGCGGGCCGGGCCGCCCAGGCCCAGGGTGGTCAGGTCGGCCAGCGCGACGCCGGGACGGCCAGGGCCGACGCCGGTCATGGCCGTGGCGCGAGGATCTCGGGGTGTCCACGGAAGCTCGCCAGGATCCGGCCGTAGGTCCGGCGGGACTCCCGCTCGCGCACCTCGGGGTCGCTGTCGTGGTATCCGCGGTGACGGGCCTGGTGCACCGGCAGCTCCTCGGCCGGGACGACCAGCGTGCCGCCAGCCGCACGCAGCGCCAGGCTCATCTCGATGTCGGCGTTGCGGTAGAAGCGGGCGGCCGAGGCGAATCCCGCCACGGCCCGCACGGCAGCAGCATCGAACGCCGCCAGGTAACCCAGCAGCGCGTCGACCTCCCCGGGTCCGGCGTCTACGAAGCGTCGCCACCGGTCGGAGAGGTCCACGTCCACGCCACGCCAGCCGGCGCCGACCACCGTCCGACCGGACGCGGCGGCGCTCGTAGGGTCGTCCATGGCGGCAAGCAGCGGGGTGATCGCGTCCCCGTCCAGAACGGTCGAGGTCTCCATCACCACGTGGACCCGGCTCGGGTCCAGCGCCAACAAGGCGTTGCGCGCCTGGCCCCAACCGGCACCCTGAGCCACCGTGCCCGCCACATGCCACTCCTCCACCCGCCCCGGGTGAGCCCCCGCCAGCTCGTGGAGCACCTGACCGGCACCGTCGACGTCACCGGCGTCCAGCCCGACCACCACGAGATCCGACGGCGCGTGGACCATCAGCGCCTCGACCGCCTCGCGCAGGTCCGCCGGCCAGCCCTCGATGAGCAGCCCGACACCGACACGTCGGGTGGGCGCGCCGGGTGCCCGGAGGTCGGGGAGGTCGTCCAGCCGCGCCGCGACCGGGAAGGCCGGTCGCGGCGCGAGCTCGAACCCCTCGGGGTCCGACGTGTCGCGGACCAGCCAACCGGCGGCGGCGATCTGCTCGCGGAGCTGGTCGGCGAGGGTCCAGTCGCGCTGCTCGCGAGCCGCCACCCGCTGCCGTGCCAGTGACAGCACGTGGGCACCGGGGGTCGGTTCGGTGGTCATTGCGCCACCGGAGGAGGGACGGTCAGGGCCATCGTCGACGGTCCGGGATCAGCCGAGCAGCACGAGCGCGCGGGCCTGGCCCAGGGCTTTCTCCCCGGCGCTGGTAGCCGTGACCGTCACCTGTATGCGCCGAGCGGCCAGCAGCTGGGTCACCTCGGCCCTGACCTCGACCAGGGCGCCATGATCGTCATCGGGGACCACGACCGGTCGAGTGAACCGCACGGAGTACTCCACCAGGGCCGCGGGATCTCCGGCCCAGTCGGTCACCACCCGGGCGGCCAGCGCCATCGTGAGCATCCCGTGGGCGATGACGTCGGGCAGCCCGACCTCGCGGGCCCGCCGCTGGTTCCAGTGGATCACGTTGAAGTCCCCGGAGGCCCCGGCGTACCGGACCAGGTCCTCTCGGGTCACGCGGAACGTGGCGGACGGCAGGAGCATGCCCGCGACGACATCGGCGTACCGGACCTGCGCGCTCACCGGCCACCGTCCGACGCTGCCGTGCCCCGCGCGACCAAGGTCGACCACACGGTGACCACCGGCTGGTCGTCGACGGTGCTCACCGCGGTCCGGGTGGTGATGATCTCGTTGCCCGCGGCCGCTCGGATCGATTCGACGGTGATCACGGCCACCAGCCGGTCCCCGGCCCGTACCGGCCGGTCGTACACGAAGCGCTGCTCGCCGTGCACGACCCGGGAGTAGTCCAGCCCGAGCTCGGGATCCTCGACGACCTGCTGCCCGGCCCGCATGGTCAGCACGATCGGAAAGGTCGGGGGCGCGAGCACATCGGGGTGCCCCAGGTCGCGAGCAGCCTGCGGGTCCCGGTAAGCAGGGTGCGGGTCACCGATCGCGTCGGCGAACTCGCGGATCTTCTCCCGGCCCACCTCGTACGGAGCGCTCGGCGGGTAGGTCCGTCCGACGAACCGCTGGTCCAGCACCATCAGCCCATCCCTCCCAGCTGCCCGCCCGTGACCGGGATGGTGACCCCCGACACGAAGTCCGCGTCGGGGCTGACCAGAAAGGCGTGGACGTTGGCGATGTCCTCGGGAGTGCCCATGCGACCCAGCGCGATCATGCTGACGGCTGCCTGTCGCAGGTGGTCGGGCACGCCCAGCCCCCCCTCGTCGACCTTGGGCTGGGTCAGGCGGGTGTCCACGAACCCCGGGGCCACGGCGTTGAC
>JAJYSQ010000157.1 GCA_021793495.1 Actinomycetes bacterium | reverse complement strand
CGCCGACCGCCTCCGGGGCACGCCAGCGGGAACTTCCCGCTGGCGTGCCCCATCGTGCCAGGCACGGACATGGACGTCCGTGGTTCGTCTGCGCCGGTTACCGGATCGTCCGGCTGGCCATGGCGCCGCGGCTGGACGGGGGCCGGAACCCAGACCCCAGCCAGAACCCGGGCCAGGACTGCGGTGGTGGCATGACCTGGGCCAGAGCCAGCGCCCGTTGCGCGAGCGCCGAGGCCTCGCGGGCGCGATGATCGGCCCGGCACGCCCGGCGCAACAGCTGGCGACGGCGGACCGTGGCTGCCAGGTCGCGACGGTAGGCCAGCTCCGCCCAGGCCAGGTCCTCCAGGATGAGGCTCATGCTGGTGCTCCGATCTCAGCGTGGAGGAGGCCTCGTCAGGAGGACTCCTCCGGTGATCACCCGGGGATCAACGCCCCCGGGCTGTGGTCATCTCGTGTGCGATCAGGCGGCGACATGACGGTCTGCTCCACTCGCCGACCCGGACTGGGCAGGGGACTTGCGCGGACGGCCTCGCGGGCGCTTCCGGGCGACGACCATCCCGGAGACGAAGAGCTCGCCACCCCACACGCCCCACGGCTCGGCGCGTTCGAGCGCGCCGAGCAGGCAGTCGGGCTGGCACGGGCAGCCGTGGCACAGGGACTTCGCCCGCTCGACGTCGGCGGGAGACTCCGCAAAGAACAGGTCCGGAGAGGCGCTGCGACACGGCAGCTCGGTGTCGACCGGCGGGTCGACCACCATCGAGGGCGGCACGATGGGCTCCTTGGCTCCGCCGATCCGGTCAGGATCGGCGCGGTGTCGTCGACGTCCGAGGTAGCGGTCGTCGGGCGGATGGAGATGGAGGATCCGCCGCCGCCCGGCGATCGACGCCGAGACATGGAAAAGGCCGCGGATCCCGATCAGGGGTCCACGGCCTGGGAAGGCAGCGATCAGATGGTCGACATCAGATCGGGGGGCTTCCGGCACAGGACCCGTACGGGCGGACAACGACAGTGGCATTCGCCGCCACGACGGCACCGAGCGTGTACGCACGCATACGGGTGCCGCTCACCGTGGTGACCGGCTTGCCCGGCAGAGCCGGGACCAGGGTGGCGACGTCCACCACGCACCGAAAACCGGTGCTGGACAAGGAATCCATCGTCTCCACCTCCTGTCGACTGCTCACGCTGGACGGTCGTGCTGCGCTGGACGGTGCACACAGTCACCGTCGTGGTGCTCGATCCGGTGCACAGGCTTCTGCGCACCGGGCACCTACCCTAAGAGACGATGGTGGCACCCGGCAAGGCAATTTCCGCAGGGAATCCAACCGGGGCATCTCCAGTCGCATCCTCGATCGTGCCCCCGGTACCACAGATCTCCAGGACAGCGAGGGCGTACCGCTCCAGCTTGACCTGACCGACACCGGGGACCCTCAGCAGCTCGGCGGGCGAGGTCGGGCGGTGTTCGGCAATCGCGATCAGGGTCGCGTCGGTGAACACGCAGTAGGCCGGGACCTTGGCCCGCTCCGCCTCGCCACGGCGCCACCCGCGCAGCTGCTCGACCAGGCGGGGATCAGCACCACCCGGGCACTCGGCGCACCGTCCCACCGCTCGCTCGGCAGCGGTGCGCAGCGGCCCGTGGCACACCCGGCAGCTCGCCGTCGGGCGCCGAGGGGAACCTGGCTCGCGGCGAGCCCGTGGTGCGCCCGAGTCGGTGCCGAGCGCCTCGTCGAGGAACCTCGAGCGCCGCCGGCGCGCGCGGCTTCCCGGCGCACGAGCAGCCGCCCAGGTCAGCACCAACTGATCCCGCGCCCGGGTGATCGCGACATACAACAGGCGGCGCTCCTCGGCCAACGCGTCCGGGCTCTCCGCGTACGAGATGGGAACGATCCCCTCGGCCAGCCCGGCGATCATCACCGCCCGCCACTCCAGTCCCTTCGCCGCGTGCATCGAGGCGACGGTGACGCCGTCGGCGACCGGCGCGTGCTGCGCGGTGGCTCGAGACTGCAGATCAGCGACGAGGTCGACCAGCGTCGCCTCGGGATCCTCGGCGACAAGCTCCTCGGCCAGCCCGACCAGCGCCGACAACGACTCCCACCGGGTACGCGCCGCAGCACCGCCCGGTGCCTGTGGTCCCCATCCCAGGGTCGCCAGGATGTCCCCGACACCAGCCGCGAGCCCGCCTGATGGCCGGCCTGGATCCGCACGTACCGCGCCGCGCAACAGGGTGAGCGCCTGGCGCACTTCTGCCCGGTCGAAGAACCGCGCGGCCCCGCGGACCACGAACGGCACTGACCGGGCCGTCAACGCCTCTTCGAAGGCCGCGGTCTGCGCATTGGTCCGGACCAGCACGGCGATGTCGCGGGCGGCGTACCCCTCGGTGAGCAGCCGGGTCGCCTCGTCGGCTACCCAACGAGCCTCGCTGACCTCGTCGGGGAAGTCCAGGACCCGAGGATCCGGTCCGTCCGGGCGCTGGGCGACGAGCGTGAGCCCCGGTCCGGTCGGGCGACGAGGTGCCCCCCGCAGCAACCGGTTGGCCACAGACACCACCTGTGGGGTGGAACGGTAGTCGCGCTCCAACCAGACGACCTGGGCATCCGGGTATCGGGCGGGAAACTCGGTGAGGAACCGGGCATCGGCTCCCGCGAAGGAGTAGATGGTCTGCGCGGTGTCCCCGACCACGCAGATGTCCCGGCCACCGTCCAACCACAGCTCCACGAGGCGTCGCTGCACCGGGTTCACGTCCTGGAACTCATCGACCGTCAGGTACCGGTACGTCTGTGCCACCTGGGCGGCGATGTCTGGGCGGGCAGCCAGCATCCCAGCGGTGACGAGCAGCACGTCCTCGAAGTCCAGCAGAGACCGGGCCGACTTGGCCTGCTCATAGGCGTGATACACCCGTCCCACGCCCGACGGGTCGAGCCCAGCCGGCGGCTGTCGTCCGGCGGCGCTGGCCGCGGCCGGGTACTCCTCGGCAGAGATCTCCACCGCCTTGGCCCACTCGATCTCCCCGGCCAGGTCGCGTACCGACGCTCGGTCGTGGCGCACGCCGAGGCGGAGAGCCACCTCCCCGAGCAGCGCAGCCTTGGCCGTGACCAGGCTCGGCGCCGGACCCGAGGCGACCTGGGGCCAGAAATACTGCAGCTGGCGCAGGGCCGCTGAGTGAAACGTACGGGCCCGCACCCGAGGGACCCCGAGCCGCGCCAGCCGGGACCGCAGCTCCCCGGCAGCACGGGTGGTGAAGGTCAGGGCGAGCACCCGGGACGGGTCCAGGCCACCGGTCAGCGCGCGGTAGGCCAGGCGGTGGGTGATCGCCCGGGTCTTGCCCGTACCGGCCCCGGCCAGGACGCACACCGGTCCAGCCGGGGCGAGCACGACCTGGCGCTGCTCCGCGTCCAGGCCCGAGAGCAGGGCGTCGGGATCGCAGGCGGCAGGCATGGTGCCGCCATCCTGCCAGCCCGGTCCTCGCCGGGTCGGGAAGTACCCACGGTCCCAGGCTGTTCCACCACACGGTTGGCTGGTCACGCGGATCTCCGCGCCGGTCGGCCACCGTCGTGCGGCAAGACCCGCCGTACCGGTTGATGACGCTCTCGGAAGGACGACCCACCACGATGACCGCGACCACCGAACCCAACCCCGCCGTCACGTCTGTTCGCGAGGGCCTGCTGATGATGTACACCACCGTCTGGTGCGGGTACTGCCGGCGGCTGAAGGCCCAGATGGACCGCGCGGGCATCGGGTACGTGGAGGTCGACATCGAGCAGGACCCGGCAGCCGCGGAGTACGTGAGGGAAGTCAACGCGGGCAACCAGACCGTGCCGACCCTCGTCCTGCCTGACGGTCGGGCGCTGACCAACCCCTCGCTGGCGCAGCTCCAGGCAGCACTGGGCGGCTGACCGCCCGTCCGGTCACCGGACGGGGGCGGTTCCCACCGGTCCGGGCGAGGCCGGCAACGGGGACCCGTACCAGTACTCGATCAGCCGCCGGGCGATCGACACCTCGGGCGGCAACCCCAGTCGTCCCGCCGCCAGCTCGCTGGCCAGCAGCCCACGGGTGAACCAGCGTGCTTCGCTGATCTCCTCACCGTCCACCGTCGGCCGGTCGCCACGGGCCGACGCGACGAAACCGAGCATCAGGCTGCCGGGAAACGGCCACGGTTGGCTGCCCAGGTACCGCACCGCACCGACCACGACCCCGGTCTCCTCCTGGACCTCGCGGCGCACAGCGGCCTCGGCAGACTCCCCGGGGTCGACGAAACCAGCCAGGGTGGAGAACCGCCCCTCCGGCCAGCGACCCTGGTGCCCCAGGAGGATCCGGTCCTGCTCGTCGACCACCGCCATGATGACTGCGGGATCGGTACGCGGATAGTGCTCCGATCCATCCACCGGGCAGCGCCGTCGGTGCCCGCCCGGCTCTGGGCGGGTGAGCGCACCGCACCGCGGGCAGTGCCGGTGCCCGGCGTGCCAGTGCGACAGCGCGACCGCATGGACGAGCAGGCCAGCGTCCCGGTCATCCAGCAGCGCGCCGACGTCGCGCACCCCCACCAGCGGGTCGCCTGGGTCGGCTGGCGCGGCCGGAGCCGTGAGGTCCAGCGCGAAGTAGCAGGCACCCGTGGCATCCCGGCCCAGGAGGTACCGGTGCTCCTCGTCGGGATCGGTCACGCTCCGAGCGGGCACCAGGGCCAGCCGCGGCGGGTCGCCCAGCACCCGTACCCGCCGGTCGTGCAGCACCAGTACCCGAGAGTCCTCCCGAGCCCAGGCCACCCGTAGGCCGGCCTCGTCCAGCCGCAACACGCCGGCACGGTCGAGGGTGGACCGGGCCAGCGCCAGGGACCCGAGACCGCCAGCGCCCGTGGCGCCCGGCTCGTCCGGCTCGTCCGGGTGCATGACCGCAGCCTAAGACTGCCGCGGGCCCTCGGCGCATCCAGGAACGCCCGGGGCAGGGCCTGGCCCGGGCGCGGACCGACTGCCGGTCGCCTACGGTCGCGAGCGTGGACCTGACCACTCCCGAGGAGCACCGGCACCGCCCCAGCGAGCTGGCGGTGGCCACCGCCAACCTCCTGCCGGCGTGGACCTGCGCGACGGGACGACCCTCCCTGGTGCCCTGGCCGAGGCGGCCCGGTTGCTCGACAGCGACCTGGTGGGGATCCAGGAGGTCGACTGCGACCAGCCCCGCTCCGACGGGGTCGACAGGCCCGGGTCGTGGCCGAAGCGTCCGGGGCCCGGTGGTGGAGGTTCGAGCCCGTGCTCGAAGGAATCCCGAGGCTCACCCCGGCACAGCGGTAGGCAGGCCACCCCCCGTGCGGGGGTGAGTTCGTGCCCGGCTGGAACCTGGTGCAGCTGCGTGCCGTCGTCCGGTGGGCCGACCTCGCGTCCAGCTCGACCACATCCTCGCCACGGGATGGCCCGCCTACCGGGTGCTCGAGGTCGAGACGATGGTGCCGCCGGTGTCCGACCATTGCGCCTTGCGGGTGCGGCTGGACACCTCAGACAGCGGTCCGGCGTAGCGCCGGGGAGCGCCGCCAGGACGCTCGCTCCAGGACGCCTCACTCCTGCGGGAGGGTGCCCAGGAGCGCCTCCAGCCC
>JAJYSQ010000156.1 GCA_021793495.1 Actinomycetes bacterium | reverse complement strand
CTCACGGCCCGGAGGCCGGCGCAGCAGCAGCGAGATGGCACGATACGCCTCGGCCTGCTTGGACAGGTCGTCGAAGACGATCAGCACGTGCTTGCCGCCGTACATCCAGTGCTGGCCGATCGCGGACCCGGTGTACGGGGCGATGTACTTGAACCCGGCTGAGTCCGAGGCCGGAGCGGCGATGATCGAGGTGTACTCCATCGCCCCGCTCTCCTCCAGGCTGGCCCGAACGCCGGCGATGGTCGAGGCGCGCTGGCCGATCGCGACGTAGATGCACCGCACCTGCAACGCTGGGTCGCCCGAGGCCCAGTTCTCCCGCTGGTTGATGATCGTGTCCACCGCGACCGCTGTCTTGCCGGTCTGACGGTCGCCGATGATCAGCTGCCGCTGCCCTCGGCCGATCGCGGTCATCGAGTCGATCGCCTTGATCCCGGTCTGCAGCGGCTCCTTGACGGGCTGGCGCTGCATGACCGACGGCGCCTGCACCTCCAGTGCCCGCCGGTCCTCGGCGAGGATCGGGCCCTTGCCGTCGATCGGGTCACCGAGGGCATTCACCACCCGGCCGAGGTAGGCGTCGCCGACCGGCACCGAGAGCACCTCGCCGGTCCGACGTACCTCCTGACCCTCCTCGATCCGGGAGAAGTCGCCGAGGACGACCACGCCGATGTCGCGGACATCGAGGTTGAGCGCGATGCCCAACGTGCCGTCGGCGAACCTCAAGAGCTCGTTGGCCATCGTCGACGGCAGCCCCTCGACCCTGGCGATGCCGTCCGCGGCCTCCGTCACCCGCCCGACCTCCTGCCGGGAGGCTGCTTCGGGCGCGTAGGACTCCACGAAGCGCGCCAGCGCTTCACGGATCTCCTCGGGCCGGATCGTCAGCTCGGCCATCTGGTCATCTCCACTTCTTGGGGTGCGGTTCTTGAGGTGCGCGGTTCTTGAGGTGCGCGGTTCCTGAGGAGCGGGCCCCCGGGGTGACCACGGTGGGCGTCAGCTGGCAAGCCGGCGACGGGCCTCCCGGAGCCGTTGAGCGATGGTGGCGTCGATCACCTCGTCGCCGACCTGGACCCGTACCCCACCGACCACGGAGGGGTCGACCTGCACGTCCAGGTGCACCGCCCGGTCGTAGATCTGCTCCAGCAGCCCGACCATCCGGGCTCGTTGCCGGTCGGTCAGCGGCACCACGGTCACGACGTTGGCGACCAGCTGGCGACGGACCCGGGCCGCGGCACCCGCGTAACCTTCCAGCACCGTGTCGAGCGGCCGCCCCCGGGGGTGTCCGACGGCGAACTGGGCCAGCCGCGCCGTCACCCGGTCGACCCGGTCGGCCAGCAGCCCGTCGAGCAGCTCGGCCCGATCGGCTTCGGTGCGCACCGGCTCGGTCAGCGCGGCGTGCAGCTCGGCCGAGGAGTCGATGGCCCGGGCGAGCCGGAAGAGCTCGTCCTCGACGTCGTCGAGGGTGTCCCGCCGCTGCGCGTCGGCGAGCTCGGCGCGCACCGCGAGCTCTTCGACGGCGTCCGCGATGTCGCCCGGGTCCGACCACCGGGCCCGGGCCAGACCCGCCAGGACCTCGGCCGCCGCCGGGCCAACCCGCGAGGAGAACACGGTGTGGGTCAGCGCCTCCCGGTCCTGCCCGGCCAACGCCGGATCAGTCAGCGCCCGGCGCAGGTTCGCCTCGTGGTCCAGCAGCCTCACCACCGCGAACAGGTCCACGGCCAGGTCCACGGCCAGGTCCACGGCCAGGTCAGCCGGGACCAGGTCGCCCGCCACGGGGTCCGCTCCCAGGTCGGCCGGGAACAGCCCGTCGTCGGTGGGCTGCGACGACCCGCCAGCCGCCAGCACCTCGTCGAGGCGGTCGCGGGCAGCGGCCAGGGAGTCTCGGCTGGGTCCGTGCATCACAGCCGCTCGACCTCCAGCTCGTCGAGGAACCGATCGATGATCCGCGACTGCCGCGCCTCGTCGGTCACGCTCTCCCCGACGATCCTTTCCGCCAGTCGCAACGACAAGTCACCCACCTCGGCGCGCAGCGTGGCGATCGCCTGCTCGCGCTCCGCGTCGAGCTGTGCCTGGGCGGCTGCGGTGATCCGCCGGGCCTCGTGCAGCGCCTGCTCACGGAGCTCGGCGATGATCGCCGAGCCCTGCTCGCGCCCCTCCTCGCGAAGCCGGGCGGCCTCCAGCCGCGCCTCGGACAGCTGCGCCCGGTACTGCTCCAGCAGCTCGCCCGCCTCGGCCTGCGCCTGGGCGGCCCGCTCCAGGCCGCCCTCGATCTTGTCGGTGCGTTCGGCCAGCGTGCGGTTGATGTTCGGGAAGGCGAACTTGGCCAGCACGGCGAACAGCCCGAGGAAGCAGATGAGCCCGATGACGAGCTCGCCGAGCGGTGGGACGAGCGGGTTCGTCTCGGCTGCCAGCGTGATCACGGCGGTCGTTACCTCCGTTCGGGTCGAGGGGGCGTCGTCTGCGCAGCGCTCGCGGACTACTTGGGCCCGGCTCCGAAGACGAACGGCATGACCAACCCGATCAGTGCGAGCGCCTCGGCCAGCGCGAAGCCCAGCAGCATGTTCTGACGGATCAGCGGGTAGGCCTCCGGCTGGCGAGCGATCGCCTGCACGCCCATGCCAAAGATGATGCCGATACCAATGCCTGGACCGATCGCGGCCAGTCCGTAGCCGATGGACCCGACACTTCCGTAGACGCCGACGACGGCGAGCTCCAGCATGGGGGTGTCCTCTTCTTCCTGACGGGCCGGGTCATCCGGCGAGGTAGGGCGGGCGAGTGGTGCGACGACGTGCTGCTCGGCGAGTCAGTGCTCCTCGGCGAGGGCACCGGAGATGTAGGACGCGGTGAGCAAGGTGAAGATGAACGCCTGCAGGAGCTGGATGAGCAGCTCGAACGCGGTCAGCACGAACGTCATGCCGAAGCTGACGACGGCGAACAACGCCTGGATCCGGGGGACCAGGAGATACGTGGTGCCGAGAGTGAAGACGAGCAGCAGCAGATGCCCGGCAAACATGTTGGCGAACAACCGGACGGCGAGGGTGAAGGGTCGGACGATGATGGTCGAGAAGAGCTCGATCGGCGCCAGGATGATGTAGATCCACCACGGCAGTCCCGGCGGGAACATGATCCCTCTCAGATACCCGAGCAGCCCGTGCCGACGCACCCCGATCGCGTTGTAGATCAGCCAGGTCAGCGCCGCGAGCATCGCCGGGTAGGCGATGCGCGAGGTGACCGGGAACTGGGCGCCGGGCACGATCTCGAAGAAGTTCATGACGAACACGAACGCAAAGACCGTCGCCAGGTAGGGGGCGTACCGGATGCCCTCCCGCCCGATCACGTCGGCGGCGATGTCCTTGCGGATGAAGTCGTAGTACCGCTCCATCACGTTCTGCCACCCGGTCGGTACCAACCGCGGCCGGGCGAACGCCGCAAGCATCGCCACGGCGATGAGCACCGTGCCGCTCACCAGCAGCAAGGCTGGCTTCGTCACGCCGAACCCGAGCACGGTGAACACCGGCTGGTAGTCGAAGGACGCGGTGCCGGGGGCGGGGAATCCGCACCCGGACCCGGCGGTGCACGATCCGGCGAGCACCAGGCCGGTCGTGGTCATCGCGTACTCCCTCCTGGCCAGGTGGTCGTCGGGGTGGTGCTGGTCGCTGGCAGCACACCGGTCACCGTCCGTACCGCACGACGGTCAGGTACAGCCCGCCGGTCACACCGAGAAGGAGTCCGGCGACCAGGAAGAACGGCGCGGTGCCGACCCACCGGTCGACCAGCCACCCGACCGCGCCCCAGACCGCCATCCCGCCGAGCAGGTAGCTGACGATCGCCCAGGCGGCGTCCGGGGTCGACCGGTCCCGCTGGGGCGGCCGACGTGCTTCCTCGCTCATCGCGCCCCGGACGATAGCAGGCGCCCCGCGGGTCAGTCATGCTGGGGCAAAGCGCCCCGGGTGTGAAGCCAGTCACTGCTGGTGGCCCTCGGGAGTGACGTACGGGATCTTCAGCTGCCCGAACGCGCGAACCTCGGCTACCACCCACACGATCGTGGAGACGATCACCGACCACGCGAACGCCTGAGGGGCGAACAGGTCGGTACCGCGCAGCGCCACGACGAAGGCGAAGAGCACCAGGATCTTCACCAGGTAGGTACCGATGGCCATGGTCATCATCGCCTGCGGGGAGATCCTCGAGGCGTGCCCGACCGCCAGCACGCTGGCGGTGAAGAATGCCGCGGTCACCAGCACCCCGGCGATGGCACCGATGACCCCCTTGCTGCCGGCCGCGACGCCGAAGGCGCCCATCAGCAGCACAGCCACCACCCCGACCGGGATCGCGGCACCGCGCAGAATGGCGGCGTCATAGGTCTGCATGATCGGCCTCACGGATCGCACGGGGAAGGGCCGCCCGGAGGACACCCGCTCGGCGGCTGATTGTGAAACCTAGCACAAGCACTCGCTCAGGTGGACCGTCCACCGGAGCCGGTCGGGGTGGGGGCCGGGGCCGGGGCCGGCTCTCCGGGAGACACCTCCGGAGCGATGAGAGCCGCCCCGCGGTGCCGGCCGAGCACCAGGGCCACCGCCGAGGCGACCGCGACCAGCACGACTACCCCGAGAACCAGGTAGGAATCGACGAAGGACAGGGCCATCGCCCCGAACGCGATGGTGGCCGACCACAGGTAGATGTATCCGACAGCCCGCCGCTGGGAGTGCCCGATCTCCAGCAGCCGATGGTGCAGGTGGCGCTTGTCCGGCGCCCACGGGGCCTGCCCAGCACGGGTTCGTCGCACCACCGCGAACAGCAGGTCGGCCAGTGGCACCACCATCACCAGCACCGGCATGAGCACCGGGAGCAGGGCCGGGACCAGGGCGGGGGCGATCGTCTGGCCGGAGAGCTGGCTCGGATCCACCTGGCCGGTCAGGGTGATCATCGCACTGGCCAGCAGCAGGCCGAGCAGCATGGACCCGGAGTCACCCATGAACAATCGGGCCGGGTAGAGGTTGTGTGGCAGGAACCCCAGACAGGCTCCGGCCAGCACGACGGTGACCAGCGACGGGGTTGCCGCCCGCTCCAGCCCTCGGTCGACGGCGATGAGGTACGAGAACCCGAAGAAGGCCAGCGAGCCGATCGCCACCAGCCCCGCGGCCAGCCCATCGAGCCCGTCGACGAAGTTCACCGCGTTGATCATGACGACCACCACCAGGACGGTGACGACGACCCCGGTCACCGGCGGCAGCACGAACACCGGCGTGGTGGGCAGCCACAGCAGCTGCACCCCTTGGAGGACGAGCACCCCGGCGACGAGCACCTGCCCGGCCAGCTTGGTGACCGCGTCCAGCCCGAATCGGTCGTCGAGCACTCCGAGCAGGCTGATGAGCACGGCTGCGGACAGCAGGGCCTGCGGATCCCGGGTGTTCTCGAACACGAAGCGCAACAGCGACAGGTGGCTCGCGGTGATCACCCCGGCAACGATGCCGCCGAGCATCGCGAGCCCGCCGAGCCGCGGGGTCGGCACGGCGTGCACGTCCCGGTCGCGCACCGCGGCCAGCGCCCCGATGCGGATCGCGAACAGCCGGACCAGCGGGGTGAGCAGGTACGTCACCGTG
>JAJYSQ010000155.1 GCA_021793495.1 Actinomycetes bacterium | reverse complement strand
CCCGAAGGAGCCGAACCGTCACGGGGACCACACGCCCCCCGCCCGGTCGTGGTCGCCGTCGACGGCGCACTCGGCGCGGTCGCGGTCTGCGCAGCCACCGCTGAGCTGGCCGGGCTGCTTGGCTGTCCCGTCGAGGTTCTCCACGTGGTCGAGACCGACCTGACCATGGAGGAAGCCATTGACTCCGAGACCGCCGACGCCGCCACCGTCGCGCTCACCGAGAGGGTCGACCAGCTCATAGCCGCCGGCGTGCCCGCCACCGGCCACCTGCTCCGCGTGGTGGGTGACCACGGGGACGTCGGCCGGCGCATCGCGGCCTTTGCCGAGCACCACCACGCCCGCATGATCGTCACCGGAGCCCCCCGCCACGGTGGTATCGCCGGGCTGCTCGACGCCAGCGCCACCGCCCAGCTCGCACGCCACGCCCCCTGCGACCTCCACATCGTCAACCCGGTACCCGTCACCTGATGAACGACCTGCCCGGGCCCGAGCGGCGTCCGGCCCGGGCGGCGACGGCGCGATCGTCCGGCCCGGGGTCACGATCGGGCAGGACGCCGTCGTGGGTGCCAGTGCGGTGGTCACTCGTGACCTGCCAGCCGAGGTCATCGCGGTCCGCAGCCCGGCTCGCGTCCTACGGTGCGCACCAGTGAGCCTGGTTGGAGCCCTACGCTGGGCGGCCGTGACCCCTGCCGCTGCCCCCGCCACCGACCCGCCGGTCGCCGTCGTGGGGGCGGCCGGCAAGACCGGCCGCGCGGTGGTAGCCGCCCTGACCGCGCGCGGCGTACCGGTCCGGGCCCTGGTGCACCACCCGGGGACCTGGCCCGACGAGCGGGTGGTGGAGCTGGCGGACCTGGATGGGCTCACCGTGGCGCTGCGGGATGTCCGGGCCGTCTACCACCTGGCCCCGAACCTCCACCCGGACGAGGAGGGCATCGGAGCCCGGATCATCGAGGCGGCCACGCGGGCCGGGGCCGTGCGCCTCGTCTACCACTCCGTGCTGCACCCGCAGCTGCCGGCGATGCCCCACCATGCGGCCAAGCTGGCCGTGGAGACCCGGGTCATCGAATCCGGGTTGGTGTGGACGATCCTCGGCCCGGCCGCGTACCTGCAGAACCTGCTGCCGGCCGGCGAGGAGATCGCAGTCCCCTACCGGCTGGATGCCCCGTTCAGCCTCGTCGACCTCGACGACGTCGCCGAGGCGGCTGCCCGGGTACTGGTCGAGCCGGGCCACGAGCACGCGATCTACGAGCTGGCGGGCCCGGCCGTCACCACGGTCGCCCAGGTCGCAGCGATCGCCGGCGTGCCGGCCCGCCAGGTCGACCGGGCAACGTGGTTGGCCGAGCAGCGGGGACAGCTGGGTGAGTACGCCATCTCGGCGCTGGCGGCGATGTTCGCCCACTACGACCGGCATGGGTTGGTGGGAAACCCGCGGATCCTGGCCGGGCTGCTCGGACGCTGCCCGACCACCGTGGAGCAGGCCTGGGCCTCGGGGCGTTGGACCCTGACGCCGGACCGCCGCGACGGACCATGACCAGTCGGTGCGGCAACCATCGGCGCCGCGCGAGGCTGCCGGAGCACCGGTATCCCCAGCACGCCCGGTCACCCGCCGGGGCCGGGCCGGTCACCTGCCGGGGGACTACCCCACCGGCCGCCACACGCGAGTGTTCTTCAGGACTTCGCCCAGGACCAGGTACACCACCGAGGTGCCCACGGCCACGACCAGCGCGGCGAGCCCGACCGGCATCATCAACCAGCCGCGCCAGGCGAGCAGCCCGACCAGGACGAGGTCCGCGACGGTCGAGCCGAGCAGCCACCGGCTGGGCATCGAGTGCCAGAAGTGCCGGTGCTCCCGGACCAGGTACACGGTGGCCTGACCGGAGAAGACCAACCAGACGAACACCAGGGTCTGTCGCGCCGCGAGGTCCAGGCCGATGCCGGCTCCGATCCACCAGACGGCGAAGGACAGCACCACCAGCAGCCCGGCCAGCACCGTTGCGGCCCGCACCAGCCCCGGGACCGTCCACCGCTGCGGCTGCGGCGGCGTGCGGACCCGGTCGGTGGCGATGGACATGGTGACGAAGTCGTTGGCCAGCAGCAGCAGCACGACCAGCGTGGGAGTGGTGACGAACTGGCCGGTGACCAGCAGTCCCAGGCTGAGGAACACGGCGACCTGGATCGTCTTGACGATCTTGTTCAGCGTGTAGGTGAGCATCCGCTGGTGGATGCGCCGGCTCTCGGTCACCCCGCGGACGACGTTCTCCAGCCCCGAGGTGGTCAGCACCAGGCTGGCTGCCGCCTTGGCCACGTCGGTGGCGGAGGAGACGGCGATGCCCACCTCGGCGCGGCGCAGCGCGGGGGCGTCGTTCACCCCGTCGCCGGTCATCCCCACCACCTCGCCGCCGGCCTGCAACCGGGTCACCAGGGCAAGCTTGTCCTCCGGCAGCACCTCGGCGAACACGTCGTACTCCGTCACCGTGGCGTTCGGCGACATCGAGCCGTTCGGCACCTGCTCGTCGCGGAGCACCTCGGCGCGGGCGGCGCGCCCGCCGACCCCGACCTGTGCGGCGATGGCCTGGGCGGTGGCCAGGCCATCGCCGGTGACCATGACGGTACGCACCCCCAGGTTCTTCAGGTGTGCCACCAGGTCGGCGCTGTCCGGCCGCGGTGGGTCGGCGAGCGCGACGAACCCCAGCAGGGTCAGCGCTGCACCGTCGAGCCCACCGGCCACCCCGAGCACCCGGGCTCCGGTGCCCGAAAGCTCCTCCACCTGCTCGGCCACCTCCTGGTACGGCAGTCCCACGAGTTCGGCGAGAACCGCGGGAGCCCCCTTGGCTGCCCGGTACGGCCCGGCCGATCCGGCGACCACCGCCTCTGACCTCTTGGTCGACGGGTCGAAGGGCAGGTAGCGCAACCGCCGTCCCGAGCACCGCTCGTCCACGGCTCGGTCCCCGACCTCGCGGGCGTGCTCGAGCACCGCCAGGTCCAGCGGGTCCTGGGTGGCCGCGTCACTGGCCGCGACCGCCGCGGCCAGCACCTGGGCCTGCTGCTGGCCGGGACGGGCCAGGACCGCGCTGACCGTCAAGGTGTTCTGGGTCAGCGTGCCGGTCTTGTCGGCGCACAGCGTGGACATGGCCGCGGCCTCTTCGATGGCCGCCAGCCGGGTCACCAGCACCCCGGTGTGAGCCAGCCGCCGCGAGCCGATCGCGGTCGCCAGGGTGAACGTGGCTGGCAGGGCCACCGGGACACTGGCCACCACCAGGATCAGCACGAAGGGCAACAGGTCGCGCCAGCCCAGGTGCGTGGCCGCCCCGTAGACCACCACGACCGCGGCCAGCCCGAGATCGATGATCACCAACCACCGGACGATCCCGAGGATCAACGTCTCCAGGTGCCCGGGGGCGTGCGTCGTGCCGACCAGCTCGACGGTGCGCGCGAACCGGGTACGCGCCCCGGTGGCGGTGACGGTCGCGTCGGCCTCCCCCCGGCGGACCACCGAGCCGGACCAGGCCTGACCCCCTGCGACCCCCGCATGCTCCGGTCCGGACACCCGCACCGGAAGCGACTCGCCGGTCAGCGCCGCCTGGTCGACCTCGAGCTCCCCGCCGGCCAGGACGACATCGGCCGGCACGAAGTCCCCAGCACGCAGACGCACCAGGTCGCCCTCGACCAGCTCACGGGCGGCCACGGTCGACCACGTCCCGTCCCGGTCGACCCGGGCCTGGACCTGTAGCCGCGCGCGCAACAGGTCCACGGCCGCAGCCGACCGAGACTCCTGGGTGAACGCCAGGACCGCGTTGACGATCAGGAGGACCGCAAAGATGCCGCCCTGCAGCGCGTTCCCCAGCACCAGCTCGAGGACGACGGCCGCTTCCAGCAGCCAGGGGACCGGTGCCCAGAACTTGGCGGCCAGGGCACGCACCCGGTGCGTGACCGGCTGGGGGATCTCGTTAGGTCCCTGCCGGACCAGCCGCTCGGCGGCCTCGGCGTGAGTCAGCCCGAGATCGGGCTGGGCGGCCGTCGAGGCATCGTGGTCCGCGTGATCCACCGACGCTTAACCGTGGCGGACGACGAGGACTGGACAGGAGGCGTGCTGCACGCAGTGCTGGCTGACCGATCCCAGCAGCATCCCGGTGAACCCGCCATGCCCACGGGATCCGAGCACCAGCAGGTCGGCGGATCGAGCGGCGTCCAGCAGCGCCTGGGTCGGGTGACCATCCACCAGCTGCACCGTGACCGTCACCTCGGCGGGCAGCTCGGCTGCCGCGACGACCGCCTCCAGGTCGGCCTGGGCCTTGGCCCGCCCACCGTCCCCCGCCGGGTCCAGCGGGAAGCCGGCCACGTGCGGGGTGACCCAGGCCTCGACGACGTGCACCTGGGCACCCGAGCATCGCGCGTACCCTGCCGCCCACCTCAACGCGCCTACTGACGACGATGAGCCGTCCACTCCTACGACGACTCGTCCCGGGCTGGTCGACATCGGTCCTCCTCGTTCCGCGACGTCGGGGCGGGCGAGCACCCGCTCCTGCGGCGTCCAGCCTCCGCCCCGAGACGCGTTTCATCAAGAGTCAAACGGCCCGAGGCCAGGGCCACCGCTGCCAGCTACGCGTCGGACCGCTCGAGGGCCGTACCGCCCGTGGTGTGGGCCAGCACGAAGTAGCTCTCCTGCTCCTGCGCGTAGTGCAGCCCCAGCAGGGCGTACAGGCCGTAGAGCAGCCGCACGACCTCTCGCACGTCCTCCTCGTCGGCCAGCACCGGTCCATCACCCAGCGCGCCGGCCTCGGCGAGAACCCGGCCGAGCCGGCGGGTCTGGTGCGCGAACTCCGCGTGAGCCCTGCGCAACGTGGCGCCCACCTCCCCTCCCGGCGATGTCGGCGTGCCCAGGGCGGTGCCCAGCAGCGGGTAGAGCTCACGCTCCTGAGCCTGCTCATAGGCCAGAAGCTGGTCGCGGAGCAGGTCATAGGCGACCACGGCTCGCTGGAGCGAGCCCGCCGGGTCCGCGGGGTCGAGCCCGTCGGCGATCTCTCGCAGCTGGGCGAGGGCTGGGCGCAGCGAGGCTTGCTGTGCCGCAAACTCGCGCACCGTCTCGGCCGTACGGTCGTCCAGCAGCGCCGGGCTGGCTGCGCCCGGTCGCAGGGCGCGCAACGCGCTGAGGATGGACGCGACGTCGATCCCTTCCTGGGCGAGCGCACCGGCGACCGGAGGCAGCAGGCCGAAGGCGGCCAGCACCATGCCCACGGCGGACAGCCCTACGCCGAGCAGGGCGCTCTCGGCGGCGATCCGTCGGGCCCGTCGCGCCACGGCGACCGCGTCCGCCAGCCGGTCGATCCGATCCACGGTCAGCACCACGTCGGCCGCCTGGGCCGACGCCGAGGAGCCCGACGCCCCCATCGCGACCCCGATCGTGGCCGCGGCCAACGCCGGGGCGTCGTTCAACCCGTCCCCGACCATCCAGGTCGGCCCCCGGCCCTCCTCGCCGCGCACCGCGTCGACCTTCTCCGCCGGGGTCCGTTCGGCCAGCACCTCGTCGAGGCCCAGCAGCGTGCCCACCGCGTCAGCCACCTCGGCACGGTCACCGGTGACCAGCACCATGCGGGTGAACCCCGCATCACGCAGCCGGCGGAC
>JAJYSQ010000154.1 GCA_021793495.1 Actinomycetes bacterium | reverse complement strand
GGGCCGAGCCGAGAACCTCCAGCCCCACCTGGTCGAGCTTGAGCCCCACCTCGGCGGAGACGACCTCGGCCCCGGTGAGAACGGCCAGGTCGGCGAGCATGGCCTTGCGCCGATCGCCGAACCCCGGGGCCTTGACCGCAACGCTGGTGAACTTGCCGCGGATCTTGTTGACGACCAGCGTCGACAGCGCCTCGCCGTCCACGTCCTCGGCGACGATCAGCAACGTGCGCCCGGCACCCACGACCTTCTCCAGCAGCGGCAAGATCTCGGCCACCGACGAGATCTTGCTCGAGGTCAGGAGCACGTACGGGTTGTCCAGCACGGCTTCCATCGACTCCGCGTCGGTCACCATGTACGGGGAGACGTACCCCTTGTCGAACTGCATGCCCTCGGTGAACTCGAGCTCCAGCCCCAGACCCTGGGACTCCTCGACCGTGATCACGCCATCCTTGCCGACCTTGTCCATCGCCTCGGCGATCAGCTCGCCGATCTCGGCGTCCTGGGCGGAGACGGTCGCCACCTCGGCGACCATCACCCGCCCGACAACCTCGTGGGACATCTCACCCAGCCGGGTGTCGATCGCTTCCACCGCGGCATCGATGCCCGCCTTCAGCGCCAGCGGTGCCGCGCCGGCGGTCACGTTGCGGATGCCCTCGTGCACCATCGCCTGGGCCAGCACGGTCGCCGTGGTGGTGCCGTCTCCGGCCACGTCGTTGGTCTTGGTGGCCGCCTCCTTGGCCAGCTGGGCGCCGAGGTTCTCGTGCGGGTCGGCGAGCTCCACCTCGCGGGCGATGGTCACGCCGTCGTTGGTGATCGTCGGCGAGCCCCACTTCTTGTCGATGACGACGTTGCGGCCCTTGGGGCCGAGCGTCACCTTGACGACGTCGGCGAGGGCGTCCACGCCCCGTTCCAGCGCATGCCGGGCGTCCTCGCGGAACTCCAGGATCTTGGCCATGCCTTCTGCTCCCTTGTCACGACGACGCCCCGGGGTGGTGCCCCGGGGCGTCGTTCACGTCGTGGTCTGACCGGTTCTTTCGGTGGTAGCGCGTCCTCGAGAGGACGGCCTCACTTCTCGATGACGGCCAGGACGTCACGGGCGGAGAGGATGAGGTACTCCTCACCGTCGTACTTCACCTCGGTGCCGCCGTACTTGCTGTACACGACCTTGTCGCCGACCTTCACGTCCATGGGCAGACGCGTACCGTCCTCGAAACGCCCAGGGCCGACGGCGAAGACCTCGCCCTCCTGCGGCTTCTCCTTGGCGGTGTCTGGGATGACCAGGCCTGACGCTGTCGTCTGTTCCGCGTCCAGCGGCTTGACGAGAATACGGTCCTCGAGCGGCTTGATGGAGACCGACACAGTTGCTGACCTCCCCCTTGCGGGATGTCACGGATGGATGACGGGTACGACAGGGCTGGACCGACGTCGCGGGTAACGGCCTGACCTTGTCGTGCTCTGGCAGACTCACGGGGAGACTGCCAGGGCTGAGACTAGGCGTGTCGTTAGCACTCAGTCAACCTGAGTGCCAGCCTCCGTAGCGTGGGTCCCCGGAGGCCCGGTGACCCCATCAGGGTCTCGCCGGGCCGAGCCGAGCACGTGCGTGGAGACCAGGCCGGCCCCTCGGCCCGGCGGGAAGGCGAAGCGGTCCAGCGTGTCGACGTGGAACCCGGCCCGCCGGATCGTCGCCACTGGGTCGCGGTGCGTGTGGCAGCCGCCCGCAACCCGGGGCCAGACCCGGTCGGCGATCTGCTGGGCCCGTCTCCACCCGGGCGAGTCGGCGGCGACATGCTCGTAGAACCGCAGGGCACCGCCCGGGCGCACCACTCGTCGTGCCTCGGCGAGGGCCCGATCGGGATCGGCGACCGAGCACAGCACCAACGCGAAGACGACCGTGTCAGCCCAGCCGTCGGCCACCGGGAGCGCCTCGGCCACCCCGTCGACCACGTCGACCGAGACCAACGACTGCCCGGCGGCGTGCAGCGCGCGCCGCCGCAGGTACGGTTCAGGCTCGACCGCGACCACCTGGCGCACCTCGGGGGGGTACCAGGAGAAGTTGCGCCCCGGGCCGGCGCCAACCTCGACCACCCGTCCGCTCAACCCCGCCAGCAGGCGGCGCCGATGCTCACCGGCCCCGGCCGCGTCCATCCCCGGGGCGAGCAGGTCGTAGGTGAGCGCGAAGACTGGGTGGCGAGCGGCCATGGCGGCATCCTGGCACCCAGGGATCGGCGACGAGCACCCGGCACCGTCCGCTCACGGCCAGCAGCAGGAGGTGGCGAGCACGAACCAGGACGCCGTGGCCCGGCTGATGACCGCCGAGGGTCGGGTCCTGCTCGACCAGGTGGCGAGCCAGCTGGACGGGTACGACGAGATCCAGGCGCTGCGCGTGAGCAGCCGGTTGCATGCTGTCGGTCACTCGGGGGAGCTGATCGCCGCTGCCCTGACCCTCGCCCGGCTGCGCCACCGGGCTGCCGGGAGGCTCGGCCCGGCAAGCGCACGTCTCTGGCTGACGGTCGACGGGCTCGAGCAGGCCAGTCGCCGAGAGGTCGCCGCGCACCATGCGCACCGGTTCGTACGGGCCAGGATCACCCGCGTCGTCGACCTGGGTGCGGGGATCGGGTCGGACACCCTGGCGTTCGCCGAGGCGGGACTGCACGTCCAGGCGCACGAGCGCGATCCAGTGACGCTGGCATGCCTACGGGCCAACGTCGCCGAGCTCGGCCTGGGCAACCGGGTCACCGTGCATCCGGGCGATGTGAACACCCTGGTCGAGCAGAGCAGGCTCGACGGGACCGAGGCGGCCTTCATCGACCCAGCTCGCCGAGACGCCCGTGGTCGCATCCGCGACCCGGCCCGGTGGTCCCCGCCCTACCGCACGGTCGTGCGGCTGGCCGAGAGCGTGCCGGCGGTCGGGGCGAAGCTGGCCCCCGGGCTGGACCACGCCGTCATCCCCTCCGAGGCCGAGGCCGAGTGGGTCTCGGTCGGCGGGGAGCTGAAGGAGGTCGTGCTGTGGTGGGGACGGCTGACCAGTCGGGCCATCGACGGGGAGGATGTCCGACGACGGGCGACCGTCCTGCGCGCCCAGGGCCCCGGGGAGCCTCGGGAGACCATGGGCCCGCCGAGCCTGACCGCAACCGGTCCCGAGGAGACCCGGGTGGCCGAGGTGGAGCCGGTGGTCTACGAGCCCGACCCGGCCGTCATGCGCGCCGGCCTGGTCACCCACCTGGCCGCCCAGCTCGGCGCCCACCGGATCGATCCCCACCTGGCCCTGCTCAGCGCCACCACGGTCGTGCCCACACCGTTCGCCCACGCCTACCACGTGGAGGAGACCCTGGCCTTCTCCCTGCCCCGGTTGCGTGCGGCGTTGCGGGCCCGCGACGCACGTCAGGTGGTGATCAAGACCCGAGCCTTCGCTGTCGAACCCGACCAGATCCGCCGCCGGCTGCGACTGACCGGGTCGGGCCCCACGGTGGTGGTCATCCTGACCCGACTGGGAGATCGTCCGGTGGCCCTGCTGGCTCGCCCGGCGCTGAGCCGCCCGCCCTTGGTCGCGGAGTGATCCCGGGTGCACGCCCGGGGTCTCGCGCACCCGCAGGCTGCTCGAGCGAGCCGAACCTGGACAGAGCCAGCACTCCGCCGACCGCCAGGACAAACCCCCCGACGGCCAGCGGGACCAGGCCCGGCCGGACCCGGTCACCCAGCAGGAGCAAGCCGACCAGCGCCGGGGCTGTCGTCTCGGTGACCACCAGGACCCCCGTGACCACAGTCACCCCGGCCCGTTGGATCCCGGCGGCGAACGGCAGCAGCCCCCCCACCCCGGCGACTACCAGGGCCCACAGGGCGGGAGACCGGGCCAGCGTCCCGATCGCCAGATCAGGCAGCATCCGTACGGCGATCCCGACGACCCCGAACGCCAGCCCCGCCAAGGCTCCCAGGGTGGGTCCGGCCCACCACCCCCGCCACTGCGCGGCCACCGCTGCTCCGGCGACGAGCACCAGGGCGACGACGAGCAACAGCGTCTGGGCGGCCAACGATGACGCCTGCGGGTGTGACGTGTCCCCGCTGAACGCCAGGGCTGCCAGGCCGATGCACACCAGGACCACCGCGGCCCACTCGCGCGCAGCCAGCCGCGTGCCGAGGACCCGGGTTGCCAGTACCGCTGTGACGACCAGGTTTGCGGCGACGACAGCTTCGACCACGTAGAGCGGCAGGGTGCGCAACGCGACCAGGCTGACCACGAACCCCAGCAGATCGACGGTGACTCCCAGCAGGAACGGCCACTGGCCGACCAACCGGGCGAACAGGCGGGCCGAGACGGCGTCGATCATCGGGGTGCGGTGGGCAGCGACCCCCTGCAGGACGGTGCCGACGCCGTAGCACACCGCGGCCGCGAGGGCAGCGACCATCGCGACGAGCACCGGGTCAGCCTAGGTGCGCACGACGGGACGATCCCCCATCCCCGCGCGACGCGGGACTGGGCGTCGGCACGTCGCCACGTCGCCACGTCGCCACATCGGCAGCCGGACGCTCAGGCGCCGCGGGCGGCCCGCTCCCCGAGGCTGCGACGCTGCTCCTCGGCGTGGAGCAGCTCGGTGAACACCCCGGCGTACTCCTGTGCCTCACCGACCGGGTCCAGCCGTTGAAGACGGGACTTCAGCTCCCCGATCCGGCGTGCAGCGGCGATCTCCTGCAGCCGCCAGACGAGCACGGCGGCGTAGTGCGCCGGATCCGCCTCCGGGTCGGCGTGCAGGTCCTCTACCGCCAGCTCGGCGACCACAGCGCGCACGCGGTCGTCGACAGCTCGCTCGCGAACCGCGCCCACCCAGGCCGCCCCTCCATCCACCGACCAGCCCGCCGAGCCGACGGCACCCACCACCCCCGACCAGGTGTCGGCGTACGCGGCGACCGTGAAGTGCTCGGCGACCACCTGGTCGTACGCTCCCGTCGAGGCCAACGAGGCGGGCTGCTGCAACGCGACCTTGAGCACCTCACGCTCGACCTGGGCAACCGGGCCGCTCGGGCGGTCGGGGACCAGATCGCCAGCGCGTGCCGGGGACGACCCTGGCTGCTGGTCAGCGGATCGTCCTGGCCGCGGACGGGTCGACGCCACCCGAGGGCGGCGCGCGGCGGCACGCACGCTCGCCAGGACCTCGCCGGGGTCCAGCAGCCCGACCCAACCGGCCAGCCGGCGAGCGTAGTCGTCGCGCAACGCCACATCCCGGATCGCCGCGACCACGGGGATCCCGGCGCGGACCGCCTGCACCCGCCCCTCGGCGGTGTCCAGGTCGTACCCGGCCAGGGCTGAGCGGATCGCGAACTCGAACAGCGGGCTGCGGTGGGCCACCAGCTCGCGTACCGCCGCGTCGCCGCGTCGCTGCCGCAGCTCGCATGGATCCATGCCGTCCGGGGAGACCGCAACGTAGGTCGACATGACGAACCGCTGGTCGTCGGCAAACGCACGCAGCGCCGCCTTGCGCCCGGCTTCATCCCCGTCGAAGGTGAAGATCACCTCGCCGCGCAGCTCGTCGGAGTCCATCAACAGCTGGCGCAGGAGCCGGATGTGGCCGGATCCGAACGCCGTACCGCAGGTAGCCACGGCCGTGGTCACCCCGGCCAGGTGGGCAGCCATCACGTCGGTAGATCGG
>JAJYSQ010000153.1 GCA_021793495.1 Actinomycetes bacterium | reverse complement strand
TGCCAGGGACGCGCGCAACAACCCGTCCACCAGGTCGGGGTAGCTGACCCCGCTGGCGGCCCAGAGCCGGGGGAACATCGAGGTCGGGGTGAACCCCGGCATCGTGTTCACCTCGTTGACCAGCACGGAGCCATCCGGGCGGACGAAGAAATCCACCCGCGCCAGGCCCTCGCACCCCAGGGCGGTGAACGCGCGTTCAGCCAGCTCACGGACGCGGGCAACGACGCTCACCGGCAGCTGCGCCGGCACGGTCAGAACCGTGGACTCGGCCTCGTCCTCGCCGGACAGGTACTTCGCGGAGAAGTCGTAGAACTCATGCCCGGCACGCACCGAGACCTGCCCGGGCACGCTGGCCCGGAGGTGACCCCGCCCGTCTTCGAGGACCCCGCACTCGATCTCCCGGCCGGTCACCGCCGCCTCGAGCACCACCCGCGGATCGTGCGATCGCGCTTCGGCCACCGCGGCCGGTAGACCGTCGGCACCGGAGACCTTGGTGATCCCGATGCTCGACCCCGAGCGGGCCGGTTTCACGAACAGCGGCCACCCCAGGTCCCGGACGCGCTCGTGCACGCCAGCGTCGTCCAGCTCGTCATGGGACCCGAGCACGACGTACGGGCCCACCGGCAGGCCCGCCGCCACCAGCAGGGTCTTCATGTGCCCCTTGTCCATCGCGGCAGCCGAGGCGAACACCCCCGAGCCGACGTACGGGGTGCCGGCGAGCTCCAGCAGCCCTTGGATCGTCCCGTCCTCTCCGTACGGCCCGTGCAACAGGGGGAACACCACGTCCACCCCCCCGAGAACCTCGGGAACTCGCCCCGGGTGGGTGACCACCAAGCCGGGGGATGTCGGATCACCCGCCAACACCAGGCGAGGCCCGTCCTCGGGCACCGCGGGCAACCTGCCGGCCGCGATGGACAGCTGGCCCGGGTCTGCGACCACCTGCACCCAGCTCCCTGCCACGGTGATGCCCACCGGGACCACGTCCCATACCTGGCGGTCCAGCGCGCTGAGCACGCTACCGGCGGAGATGCAGGAGATCGCGTGCTCGCTGCTGCGCCCACCGAACACCAAGGCGACCCGCAGCCGGCGCTGGGCGGGCCCACCGGCGTCGGCGACGGGCTCAGGCTCACGACTCGCGGCGGACATGCCCGCAGACCCTACCGGGCGGGGTCGGAACGCGAGCCGCTCACCGATGGCAGACTCCTCACGTGCCTGCCGCCTCGCCGGACCGAGCCCTCCACCCGTCGACCGTCGCGGTGCACGCCGGCCGTCCTCCGCGCACACCGGACGGTCCACTGGGCTGGCCGGTGGTAACTGCGTCCACCTACCACGCGGGGCCCGGTCGGGTACGGCCGGTACGCAGACCCGTCCTGGTCCGCGTTGGAGGAGGCGGTGGGTGCGCTGGAAGGCGGGTGGGGGGTGTCCTTCTCCTCCGGGATGGCCGCGGTGACCGCGATCGCCGACCTGGTCTGGGTGGAGAGCCCGACCAACCCGCTTCTCGAGGTGGGCGACCTGGCGGCGATCTGCGCGCTCGCCCACCAGGCGGGGGCCCGGTGCGTGGTCGACAACACCGGTGCGACCCCCATCCTGGTACGGCCGTTCGAGTCAGGAGCGGACCCCGTGGTGCACAGTGCGACCAAGTTCCTGTCGGGGTACTCGGACGCGCTGGCCGGGATCGCGCTGACCACGGAACCCAGCTCCGCGACGCGCTGCAGGGGATCCGCAGCCGGCACGGGGCGACCTGCGGGGCGTTGGCCGACCGGCTCCGAACCCACGAGCACGTCGCCGCGGTCCGCTACCCAGGGTTCGCCGCCCTGGTCACCATCGAGGTGCACGGCGACGCACGAGCCGCCGACCTGCTCGCCGAATCGGTCGTGCTCTGGGTGCACGCCAGAGGACCTCTGGGCGGACCTGGACCAGGCGCTGGTCGGTGCGCACCGGCGGGAACGCACGTAGTCGTGCCAGCGGGGGTGCCGGCGTGGACCGCCCGGGTGCGCCTCAGGCCAGGTGTGGGCCTCTGGGCCGGTCCCGTTCGGGGCGGGCATCCCGGCGCATCAGCGTGTCCACCACGTCGCGGGCCAGCCGGCCGGTGTGCACGACCCGCTCGACCTGCTCGATCAGGGGTACCTCGACGGCGTGCGCACGAGCCAGACCCAGCAGCGCGGTAGCCGAGGTGAGCCCTTCGGCGGTGGCTCCCACGATCCGACGGGCCTGTTCCACCGACCGACCGGCACCCAGATGCACGCCCAGGCAGCGGTTGCGCGACAGCGGGGACAGACAGGTGGCCATCAGGTCGCCCATCCCGGCCAGCCCCGCGAACGTGGCCTCCTGAGCGCCGAGTGCGGTACCCAGACGAGCGATCTCGGCCAGACCGCGGGTGGCCAGCGCCGCCTGGGTGTTGGCCCCGTACCCCAGCCCGTCCGCCATGCCCACCGCCAGGGCGATCACGTTCTTCGAGGCCCCGGCGATCTCGGCGCCAACCACGTCGGTGTGCGTGTAGGACCGGAGGTAGCCGGTGCGGCACATCCCCTGCAACCGCCAGGCCACCTCGTGGTCCGAGCATGCGATGACCGCGGCCGTGGGCTGGCGGGCAGCGATCTCTGGAGCAAGGTTCGGTCCGGTGAACACGGCGATCCGTCGAGTCGGCACGTCGGTGGTCGCCGCGATGACCTCGCTCATCCGGCGACCGGTACCCACCTCGACCCCCTTCGCCAGGCTGACCAGCACCACGTCCACACCCAGGTACGGCCGCCATCGCGACAACCACGGACCCAGGTGCTGCGCGGGCAGCGCCAGGAAGGCGGCTTCGGCGCCGGAAAGCACGCCGGAGGCGTCGGCGCTGGCGGTCACCCGGTCCGGCAGCACCAGACCCTGGGTATACCCGGGGTTGGCGTGCTGGCCGGTGATCGTCTCGGCCAGACCGGGCGAACGGGCCCAGAGCACCACGTCGTTGCCCGCGTCGGCGAGCACGGCGGCAAACGTCGTCCCCCACGCCCCGGCCCCCATCACCGCGACCTGGCTCACGGCTCGGAGATCCCCTCGGAGTGCTGGCCTGCCCGCTTCGGGTCGTACTGCTCCGCAGGGGGAACCTGCCCCCGCAGCTCGCCGACGGCGACGGCCAGCTCGCGCATGATGGCCGCCGTCATCGCCCGAAGCACCTCGGGGGTGGGTTCGAGCCCGACGTAGGCCGACAGGTCCACCGGCGGGCAGACCCGCAGGTGGACCCGGGTACGGGCACCCAACCGAAGCCTGCGCGCGTACGGAGCCAACAGCTCCTGCGGACCCCACTGGGCCAGAGGGACGACCGGGGCCCCGGTAGCCAGAGCGATCCGCGCAGCCCCGGTCTTGCCGACCATCGGCCACCCCTGCGGGTCTCGGGTGATCGTGCCTTCCGGGTAGACGATGACGCACTCGCCGTCCCGGACGGCCTGGACCGCGGCCTGGTAGGCCGCCGAGGCCTCCCGCGAGGCCCGGTAGACCGGGATCTGCCCGGCCCCGCGCAGCAACCGTCCGATGACCGGAAGCTCGAAAAGCTCGGCCTTGGCCAGGAAGCGGCCCGGCCGCCCCTGGTCGACCAGCAGGTGCGCGACGATCAGCGGATCGATGTAGGACACGTGGTTCGGACACAGCACGAACCCGCCCGTGGCGGGCAGGTTCGCCAGCCCCTGCCAGTCGCGCACGGTGAGCGCTCGCAGCAACGGACGCACCACCACGATCACCAGCCGGTACCAGAAGCCGGCTCGCACCCGGGGCCTACGCCTGCTCGACACGATCACCTGTCCTCGTCGCCCGTCCCGAACCCAGCGCCCTGGCGAACCCAGCACCCTCGGTGCGGCCAGGCCTCGCCGCCGCACCGCGGACCTGGCAGGATCGCGGCGATGAGCGTCTCGGATCCTATGGTGACCCTGGTCGTCCCGGTGAAGGCGCTGGACCGGGCCAAGACCCGGCTGGCTGCCGTGGACGCACGGGGGCGCCGCGAGCTGGCTGCGGCCTTCGCCCTGGACACGGTGGCGGCGGTCCTCGCATGCCCTCAGGTCCACCGGGTGCTGGTGGTCACCGGGGAACCTGCCCTGGTCGAGCCGTTCCACGACATCGGCGCCCAAGTCCTTTGCGAGCGGGCACTGCCCGGCGGACTGTCTGCCGCTCTGACGCAGGGGTGCAACCACGTCGGCGTCGACCCGTCCGGTGTCCTCGGGATCCTCTGCGCCGACCTTCCGGCCCTGCGCCCGGACGCCCTGACCGCCGCGCTTCGTGCTGCCGCCGACCACACGCATCGCGGCACCGCGCCAGCAGCCTTCATCCCGGACATGACCGGAATCGGTACGACAGTATTGATCGGCGGTACCGGCCGAGCGCTGCTTCCCCGGTTCGGTCCAGGGTCTGCCCACGCCCATCGAGAGCAGGGGGCGGTGCCGATCACAGCAGACGGGTGGGAGTGCCTGCGCCAGGACGTCGACACCCTGGCCGACCTGCACAAGGCCCTGGCCCTGGGCACAGGACCCCGTACGACCGCCTGCGTGCGAAGTGTTCTCGCAGAACCCCCCGGTGCAGGCCCGGACAACGATCCAGCCTGCACCGACCGGGGCTTGACCCGGTCGGTGCAGGCCTGATGCGGTCAGGACTTGGCGGATCGACGCGCAGTCGCGCGCGTCGGAGCCTTGGCGACCGGAGCAGCCGGAGCCTTCGCGACGGTGCGCACCGGAGCCTTCGCTGCGGGCTTGGCGACCGGAGCAGCCGGAGCCTTCGCGACGGTGCGCACCGGAGCCTTCACTGCGGGCTTGGCGACACCCGGCTTGGCCGCCGACGTGCTCCTCGCCCCGGCGGGCCGGGGCGAGGACGCCCGCGTGGTGGTCGGGGCGGCAGTGGCCGCTGCCCGAGTACCCGTAGACCGGGCGGGGGCTGGCTTGGCGGCGGTACGAACCGTCGTGGCCGCTTTCGCAGCAGTGCGGGCTGCACCGGTGGCGGTGCTGGCCCCGCGACGAGCCGTGCCGGCCACCGCCCTCGCGGCAGAGGCCGTGGTCTTCGGCAGCAGACGAGGGTCGGCGACGACCGACTTCAAGGTGGCGCCCGGGCGGAACTTCGGCACCGAGGTCTTCTTGACCTTCACCTTGGCCCCGGTCATGGGGTTACGAGCGGTCCGCGCCGCGCGCTCCACCTTCTCAAAAGCGCCGAACCCCGTGATGGCCACCTTCTCGCCCTTGGCGACCGACCGGGTGATCGTGTCGACCACCGCGTCCAACGCCCGAGCTGCATCCTTCTTGTTGCCTTCGAATGATGCAGCCAACGTCTCGATGAGCTGAGCCTTGTTCACAGCTTCCCTCCGGAAACAGTGCCGGGCCCGCGCCCGACTCGAAGTGACGGTAGGGCCCAGGAGTGTCGGACACAATGACCGCGCCAGTGTGACTTCTGCTGTGTCGTCCGGCATTCCTCGACCATGGAACGCAGCACATCTTGACAGACACGGTGAGCAGATGCGCACCCTACCGTCCGCAGCGGACCGACCAGCCGGGGACCCGGGATGCCCCGATCGTGCTGGTCGAGGTCAGAAACCCTGGTGCGGCAAGGGGTTGTGCCGACTCATGACGCGTTCACCAGCACGTCCAACCGGACGTACTGCTGGTCGTAGTGCCCATCGGGTGCCCGCAGCCCGGCCAG
>JAJYSQ010000152.1 GCA_021793495.1 Actinomycetes bacterium | reverse complement strand
GGTGGTCGCATCGATGATCGCATCGAAACAGGCCTCAACGTCGGTACGCCCGTACCGGTCGAACAGCTCGGCGAGCCGACCGGCCCCCATCCGGCAGGCGGCACACTCGGCGTCCAGGTCCGCGGCCAGCGAGTCCGGCATGCGCGAGTGGCGGGTCATGATGCGCAGGGCCGCCTCGTTGCGTACCCCCGCGTCCCACAGCCGGATCGGCGGGACCATGAGCCCCTCCTCGAACACGCTGCGAGCATGCGAGGGCATCGAACCCGGCACGGCCCCACCGATGTCGTCATGGTGGCCGAAAGCCTGGACGAACGCGACCACCTCGGGGCCGGCCCCGGCATCGTGGAACACCGGGACGGTCACGCACAGGTCGGGCAGGTGACCGATACCGCCCTCGGACAGGTACACGTCGTTGTGGAAGAAGACGTCTCCCGAGCGCATCGTGCCGATCGGGAAGTCCCGCACGATCGGCTGGACGAGCGCGGAGTAGGACCGGCCGGTCAGCTTGCGCAGCCGGACGTCGTGGATACCGGCCCGGAAGTCGTGCGCGTCGCGGATCATCGGCGACCGGGCGGTCCGCCCGATCGCGGTCTCCACCTCGCGCTCCACGCTGGCGAGCGTCCCGGCCACGATCTCCACGAGGACGGGGTCGACGACCGCCGCACCGGGTGCTGGTCCGAGCGTCATCGCGCGACCTCCTTGTGCAGCAGCAGGTTTCCGAAGGGGTCCACCCGGGCGGTGAAGCCGGGGTGCACGGGCACGGTCGAGCCGTACTCCTCGACCACCGCCGGACCACTGATCTGGTCGCCAGGCTCCAGCCCCGCCCGCTGGTACACCCCGGTCGACACCCAGCCCTGCTGCAGGTCGAACAACGCTGGTCGGACCCCGCTCGGGGTCGGTCCCGTCCCCGGCGGTCGGCCGGTCCCACCGAGGGTCAGCCGGCGCAGCTCCGGGTGCGGGATCGGGCCGATCCCGGTCACCCGCAGGTTCACCCACTCGACGCGTTGGGCCGCATCCCCGCGAAAGCTGTAGCCGTACCGGGCTGCGTGCGCGTCGTGGAATGCCTCGACGACCCGGTCAGCCTCGGCCCGGTCGAGCGGCCCGTCGGGCACGGCGACCCGAACCTCGTACGCCTGGCCGGCGTATCGCAGGTCGGCGCTGCGCACCGTACGGTGCTGCTCGCGGCCGAACCCCTCGGTGAGCAACGCGGCACGCGACTGCTCCGCGAGCTCGTCGAACAGGCGGTTCACCACATCCAGGTCCAGGTCGGCGTCGGGTGCGACCCAGGTCCGGACGTAGTCCAACCGGACATCCACGGTGAGCAGCCCGAAGGCCGAGAGGTTGCCCGGGTTGGTCGGCACCAGCACCCCCGCCAGCCCCAGGACGTCCACCAAGCGGCAGGCCAGCAGGGAGCCGGACCCACCGAACGTGACCAGGGTGAAGTCCCGGACGTCCAGGCCGCGGGCCACGCTCACCTGGCGCAGGGCGTTCGCCTGGTTCCATGCCGAGACCTCCAGGATCCCGGTGGCGGCATGCTCCAGGCTGATCCCCGCCGCTCCGGCCAGCTCCGCGATCCCCTGGGCGGCAGCGGCCACGTCCAACGGGATCTCCCCACCCAACAGGTGGGTCGGGATCCGTCCGAGCACCAGGTGGGCGTCGGTGACCGTCGGCTCCACCCCGCCCTTGCCGTAGCACATCGGCCCCGGGTCAGCACCGGCCGAGCGGGGGCCGACCTTGAGAGCACCCTCGGGGGACCGCCAGGCCACCGACCCGCCACCGGCGCCGACGGTGACCACATCGATCATCGGGATCCGCGACGGATACTCGCCCACCGAGCCCTCCGTGGTCAGGGTCGGCTCCCCCCCGACCAGCACGGCCACGTCCGTGGACGTACCGCCACCATCCAGGGTGAGCACCAGGTCGACCCCGGCCGCCGTGGCCACTCGACCAGCCCCGAGCGCGCCCGCGGCCGGCCCGGACAGCACGGTGGCGATCGGCTGCGCCACCACCTGGTCGGCCGAGATCACCCCGCCGTTGGACTTCATGACGTGGAAGGGCAGTGCCGGGGCCACCTCGTCCAGTCGGCGACGGATCCCGGCGACGTACCTCGCCATCCGGGGCTTGACGGCCGCGTCGATGAGCGTGGTCATGCTCCGTTCGTACTCGCGGTACTCCCGCAGCACGTCGCTGGAGATGGAGACCACGGCCTCCGGGTGCTCGACGGAGAGCACCTCGCGCATCGCCTGCTCGTGCGCCGGGTTGGCGTAGGAGTGCAGGAAGCACACGCCGATCGTGGTGATCCCGTGGTCGCGAAACCAGCGCGCGGCCGCCCGGGCCTGTTCGCCGTCGAAGGGTCGGATCTCCTGCCCGCGGAAGTCCATCCGCCCACGGACGGTCGCGACCCGGTCGGCCGGGACGATCCGCGGAGGCTTGACCCAGAAGTACGAGTTCCCGTACCCATCGGGGACGGACTGCCGGGCGATCTCCAAGATGGACTCGTACCCCTCGGTGGTGATGAACCCCAACGCAGCGAGCCCTCGGCCTTCGAGCAGCTGGTTGGTCGCCACCGTGGTGCCGTGGCTGACCGCGACGACATCGCCCGCGCCGGCCTGCATCAGGACGAGGACCTTCTCGATGCCGGTCATGAACCCCTCAGCCGGGTCGGCCGGGGTGCTGGGCGTCTTCGTGGTGACCAGGCGGCCGGAGACCTCGTCGACGGCCACCAGGTCGGTGAACGTCCCTCCGGTGTCGACCCCGATCAGGATGCGTCGGTTCTCCACGCGGGACAGTGTGGTGCGTCGCGCCCCCGTGATCGTCGTCATCATCTGTCAACGAAACCCGAAAAGTGTTGGCGTCACCTACAGGTCCGGTGGGCGGCTCGTGCCGGCCTGGACGGACGCCTGGCGGTGGCGCATCACGACCGCTAGAAGATCGTGACTCGATGCGGCACGATGGACCTCGGCTCCCGGGTACCCTCACGGGACCGGCGCGCCGATGGACGATGGAGCGCCGCACGCGGCCCGACGGAAGGGACACCATGGCGACCGAAGACACCTCGGCGACCGAACAGGCCGTGGGCCACCAGGAGTTCCAGTGGCGGGGCCGAGGCGGCCCGTTCACGATCGAGCTGCGCCCCGGGGTCTTCTCCCCGAGCAGCACCAGCCGCGTGCTGGCCGACGCGATGACCATCAACCCCGGGGAGACCGTCCTGGACGTCGGGTGCGGCAGCGGGGTGCTGGGCTTCGTCGCTGCCCGGCTGGGGGCCACCCGGGTCATCGGGTGCGACCTGTCGGAGGATTCTGTCGCGTGCGCGACGGCGAACGCGCAACGGCTTGGGCTGGCCGACGTCACCGAGTTTCGTACCGGCAGCCTGTTCGACCCGGTTCCCGACGTCCGTGCCGACATCATCATCGCCGACGTCTCCGGGGTAGCCGACGCGGTCGCCGAGGCCACCGGGTGGTTCCCCTCCGGACGCGGAGGCGGGCCGACCGGAGCCGAGCTGCCGGTGGCCATGCTCGAGCAGGTCGGCGACCACTTGACCCCTGGTGGCCGGCTGTACCTGCCGACCGGCGGCGTGCAGGACGAGGGGGCGGTGCTCAAGGCAGCCCGCCGGATCTTCGGGGACAACATCCAGGCCGTCGCGCAACGGGACTTCCCGCTCCCCGATGTCGTCACCAAGGCCAAGCAGGTCGCCAAGCTGCTGTCCGACGGGGTGATCCGACTCAGCCAGCGCGGCAGCCGTCACGTCTGGCAGGTGACCATCTGGCAGTGCCAGCTCGCCTGATCGGCCCCGGCGTGCCGTGGGGGCGCCGGGGCTCAAGGGGCGCCGGGGCTCAGTGCCCGTACGGGAAGCTGGTCCGGGCCGGGGCCAGCAGCTCGGCCACGTGCCGCTGGTACAGCGAGGTGTTGCGTTCGGCAAGGTGGTCGAAGGACTGCGGGATGTTGGACCCTGGGGTCAGCGACGCCATCGCCTGGTCGGGGTCCAGCCGTGCCGATACCCAACCCTCGTGCGACGCGGCCCGGGCCACCACCTGGGCGGTCGGCGTGACGATCATGGAGTTGCCGAAGTAGACCACCCCGCCCGGATCGATCCCGGTGGCGTTGGCCCCCACCACGAAGACGTGGTTGTCGTAGGCTCGGGCCCGGTTCGTCAGCTCCCAGATGTCCGCGCTGCGCAGCAGCGCGGACGGCCGCACGAGCACTTCCGCCCCGGCCACCGCCTGGATGCGGGACAGCTCAGGGAAGTCCCCGTCGAAACAGATGATCATGCCGATCGTGCCGAGTGCGGTGGGCACCACGGTGATGTCCTCCCCCGGGGTCACCCACCCTCCCGCGGCGCGCTTCTCCCCGGAGAACGGGTGGGTCTTCCGGTAGACGCCGAGCACCGACCCATCGGGGCCGATCAGGACGGCCGAGTTGTAGACCGTGCCTCGCTCGGGCCCGCGCTCGTAGGTGCCCCACACCAGGTGGATGCCCAGGCGGGCGGCCAGCTCGGCCAGCGGGTCGGTGACCGGCCCGGGCACGTCGCTGACCAGGTCCCACACCTCTTCGGGCGGACGACCGGGGGTGAACCCGGTCGAGGTGGTCTCCGGCAGGACCACGAGCTCGGCGCCGGTCGCCTCGACCGCCCGCTGGACCATCGCCACGGCCCGTTCGGTGTTCCGCCGGATCGCCTCGGCCGTCAGCGGGCCCGGGACCGGTGACAGCTGGACCGCCGCCGCGGTGAACGCCTTCACCGCGAGCCCCGTACGGTCAGCCGACCGACGACGACCCCGGCCAGTGCGACCAGCGCGCCGACGACGACCCCGAGCAGCAGCGCTCGCGGGTCTCGCGACCCCGCTGGCACCGCCGCGGCCACAGGCCTGCGGTACACCTCGCCCGAGACCGGGGTCGACCCCCCGGCGCCTGGCTCGAGGGCCGGGCCCGCCTGAGCAGGAGCAGCCGCGGGCACCCCACCGTTGCGCAGCACCGCGTCGACCGCGGCGAAGAACTCCCCTGCGGTCCGCTTGGCCACCGAGGCGAGCATCCGCTGGCCCACTCCCCCGACCATCCCACCGACCACCGCGTCGGCCTCGTAGGTCAACCTCGTCGAGCCCGTCTCCTGCGGTTCGAGCCCCACCAGCACGTCGGCCCGGACCGTCCCGGGCGACCCAGACCCGGAGGCGCGCAGCAGGAAAGACCGCGGCGGCCGCTGGTCGGCGAGCTCCACCTCACCGGCATAGGTGCCCTTGATCGAGGCGACCCCGGCCGTCACGCTCATCCGGTACCGGTCCCCCCCGATCAGCTCCAGGCTCTCGCACCCGGGGATCGTGGCCACCAGGACCGCGGGGTCCACCAGGGCCGCCCAGACCTCCTCGGCCCGGGCGTGCAGCACCGCTTCACCGTTGACCTTCATCGCTCACCTTCTGACGTCGTCGTCGCAGACCCGGAGTGGGCCAGACGCAGCGCGTACAGCTCGGAGGGGGAGATCGGCATCCGGGTCAGGGCGAAGCCCTCGGCGTCCTCGATCGCCGACGCGATCACCGCCATCCCTGGGATCACCCCGGCCTCCCCAGCTCCCTTGATCCCCAACGGGTTCAGCGGGCTCGGCGTCTGCAGGTGCTCGGTCTGCACCCAGGGCACCTCGCTGGCGTACGGCATCAGGAAGTCCATGAACGACGCGT
>JAJYSQ010000151.1 GCA_021793495.1 Actinomycetes bacterium | reverse complement strand
CACCGGGGCCGAGGTCGTCTCCGCCGAGGTGGGGCTCAAGCTCGACCAGGTGGGGCTGGAGGTGCTCGGCTCGGCCCGCCGCGTCATGGTCACCAAGGAAGACACGACGATCATCGACGGGGGGGGGCCGCGATCCGCGGTGGAGGATCGGATCCGCCAGATCCGTGCCGAGATCGACACGACAGACTCGGACTGGGACCGTGAGAAGCTCCAGGAGCGCCTGGCCAAGCTCGCGGGCGGGGTCTGCGTCATCGGTGTCGGCGCGGCCACCGAGGTGGAGATGAAGGAGCGCAAGCACCGGATCGAGGATGCCGTGTCCGCCACCCGGGCGGCCGTCGAAGAGGGCATCGTGGCTGGTGGGGGTAGCGCTCTGGTGCACGCCGCCGCGGTGCTGGTCGACAACCTGGGCCGAACCGGTGACGAGGCCACCGGGGTGGCGCTGGTGCGCCGCGCGGTCGAGGCCCCGCTCTACTGGATTGCCGAGAACGCGGGGCTGCCGGGTGCGGTCGTGGTGGCCAAGGTCGCGCAGGCCGAGGTTGGTCACGGACTGGACGCGGCGACCGGACAGTACGTGGACCTGATCGCCGCTGGGGTCATCGACCCGGTCAAGGTGACCCGGTCGGCGCTGCGCAATGCTGCCTCCATCGCCGCGATGCTGCTGACCACCGAGGTCTTGGTGGCCGACGCTCGCGAGGCCGCACCGACCGAGTCCGGTCACGGTCACGGTCACTCGCACGCGCACTAGCCCCGGTCGCCGTCGTGCCCCCGCGGGCGTGGCGGTGGCGGTCACCACGAGGGCCCGGCTCCCCACCACGGGGGACCGGGCCCTCGTGGTTGTTCCCCTGGTCGCTGCCGTGTCCGGCTGACCCGCCGCGGGTTGCGCGATCCCTACACCTCGCGACCTCGTCGCCCGATACCGTGCGCAGACCGTTGAACGACGTTCCGTGCGGATCGAGGAGGGTGGTTGGTGGCCGAGGAGCTGGCCCAGCTGTTGGCCACCGGGGAGCGGGCTGCCTTCCACGGCAGGCCCGCGGACGGCGCCGGGCCGTTGGAACAGGCGATGACCCTGGCGTCCGCCCGCGGCCTGCGCGCCGAGTCGGCCGCTGCCCGCTGGCTGGCCGGGGTCTGCCACGGGGCTGCCGGGGCGTACGGCACGGCCTTGGTCCGGCTCGCTCCGCTGACCGGAGACGGCGATGTGCCGCGCTGGGATCCTCCCGAACGGGCGGAGGAGGAGCGGTTGTTCGCCTCCCTGGCCGGTGCGACCGCGGCAAGCCTGCAGCGACAGCTGGGACGGCACGAGGTGGCGCGTGCCTTCGACTCGTACGCGCTGACCCTGGCCACGTCCAGTCCGGAAGCCGCGTTCGACGCCCACCTGGGCCTTGCCGCCGACGCTGTCGGGCTCGCCGATCCTGACTGGGCCCGACGTTCGTGGAACGAGGCCTCGGCCCTGGTGGCCGAACGGGCCGAGTGGTGGCGACAGCACGTGCGCCTGGACTGGGTGGCTGCCGAGATCGCGCTGCTGGAGGAGGACCCGCCACGAGCCCTGGCCTCGGCCACCGCGGCGCTGGCTGTCGCCGAGCGTTCCGGGGCTCCTCGGCACGTCGCCAAGAGCCTGCTGTTCATCGGGGTCTCCCAGGTGCAGGACGGTCAGGACGAGGTAGCCCAGGCCACGCTGCGGCGTACCAGCGTGCTGGCCGAGAGTCTGGGCGCCCTGCCCCTGCTGTGGCCGTCCCGGGCCATGCTCGCGACCTTGGTGGCCGATCAGGACCTGGCCTTGGCCGCCGACCTGGTGGCGTCCGCCCGAACGGCGGTGCTGGCCATCGCCGGGGACCTGCCCGAGCGGCTGCGTCCTGGTTGGCTAGCCCGGCCGGATGTCGCTGGGTTGCTCGAGGCGTGATCCACCCTCGGACCCCGGGGTGGTCGGCGGGACGGACCCCGGGGTGGTCGGCGGGACCTGGACGTGACAGGGTCGGGGGGGATCGGGTCGGCCACCGGGCCGGTCAGCGCGACGGCGCGTGCAGGTGCGCGGAGGAGCAGACGGATGAACCAGATGGTCAGTTTCGCCAGCAATGGCGACACCTGCGAGGGGTACCTGGCGCTGCCAGGGTCGGGTCGTGGGTCGGCGGTCATCGTGATCCAGGAGTGGTGGGGGTTGGTCGGGCACATCAAGGAGGTGGCGGATCGGTTCGCCGCCGCCGGGTTCGTCGCCCTGGCCCCCGACCTGTACCACGGGATGGCGGCGACCGAGCCGGACGAGGCCGGCAAGCTGATGATGGGGATGGCCATGGACCGCGCTGGTCGGGACATCGCCGGGGCGGCTGCCTACTTGACCGGGCACGAGTCCGTCACCGGGTCGGGGGTGGGAACCGTGGGGTTCTGCATGGGCGGATCCCTGGCCCTGTGGAGTGCGACGCTGGCCTCCCCGATCGTCGCCGCTGTCGGGTTCTACCCCGCGATTCCCTGGGAGCGGATCGCCCCGGACTGGTCGGACTACCAGGGCAAGTCGGCGATGATCCACTGCTCGGAGGCGGACGGGACGTCCACCGCGCCGGGGATCGCCGCGGCGTGGACCGGCATCGAGGCTGCTGGCGGAGACGTCGAGGTCTTCGACTACCCGGGTACGCAGCACGCCTTCTTCAACGACCAGCGACCGGAGGTGTACGACTCGGACGCCGCCGCACTGGCGTTCGACCGGACGCTCGCCCTGTTCCACCGGCGGCTGGAGATTCCCTGACCGTGCCGGGCGGAGCAGCGACGCCTGCCGCCCACCCCGAGGACGTCCGGGTCGCGGCTCGCGGGGTGCGCAGCCTCACCGAGCTCGACTCCCGGATCACGGCCTGCCGGGCGTGCCCGCGGCTGGTCACCTGGCGTGAGCAGGTTGCCGCCACCCGACGGCGGTCCTTCGCCACCGAGACGTACTGGGGACGCCCGGTACCGGGCTTCGGTGACGAGCACCCGGCGATCCTCATCGTTGGACTGGCCCCGGCAGCGCACGGCGGCAACCGGACCGGGCGGGTGTTCACCGGTGACCGCAGCGGGGACTGGTTGGTGGCGGCGCTGCACCGGGCGGGGCTGGCCAGTGCGCCGCAGAGCCGGGATGCCACCGATGGGCTGGTGCTGGACCGGACCCGCATGCTGGCCGCGGTGCGGTGCGCCCCGCCGGACAACCGCCCGACCCCCGGCGAGCGCGACACGTGCGCTCCGTGGTTGGATGCGGAGCTCGGCCTGGTCTGGTCGGGTCTGCGGGTGCTGGTTGCGCTCGGCGGCTTCGCCTGGTCTGCCGCCCTGGGCGCGCTGTCCCGCCGGGGTGTGGATGTGGGCCGGCCGGCGCCACGCTTCGCCCACCGGGGCGTGGTGCACCTCGACGGTCGGGCGCTGGTCGGCTCCTACCACCCCAGCCAGCAGAACACCTTCACCGGCCGGCTGACCGAGGCGATGCTCGACGACGTGCTCGCCCTGGCGGTGCGTGAGGCCCGCCCGTCCACCGGGACCTGAGGGTGGTCATCATCTGCCCCTAGGGTGGTCGCATGCTGCCCGAGACCGCCCATCCGGACCCGTCCCCGACCGACGTGGCGCCGCGGTCCACGACGCTCGGCTGTCCTCGGGTGCTGGTGGTCGGCGGAGGGTACGTCGGGATGGTCACCGCCTACCGGTTGGGTCGGCTGCTGCGCGCGGGGGAGGCCGAGGTGGTGGTGGTCGACCCGCGCTCGTTCATGACGTACCAGCCGTTCCTGCCGGAGGCCGCGGCCGGCAGCTTGGATGCTCGCAGCATCGTGGTGCCGTTGCGTCGCGGCCTTCCTCGGGCCCGGGTGGTGACCGCCCGAGTCACCCGCGTCGAGCACGAGCGCCGGGTGGCCACCATCGCTCCGCACGTCGGCGACTCGTACGAGATGACGTACGACGAGCTGGTCGTGGCGGTCGGCGCGGTCTCCCGGACCCTGCCGATCCCCGGTCTGGCCGAGTTCGGCATCGGGTTCAAGACGGTGGAAGAGGCGATCGCCCTGCACAACCGGGTGATCGACAAGCTGGACGAGGCGTCGTCGCTCGCCTCGGTCCAGGACTGCCCTCGGCTGCTGACCTTCATCGTGGTCGGCGCCGGGTTCGCCGGGGTCGAGGCACTGGCTGAGCTGGAAGACATGGCGCACGACCTGGTCGCCTTCTACCCCGAGCTCGCCGTGTCGGACCTTCGCTGGGTGCTGGTGGAGGCCTCCGACCGGGTGCTGCCCGAGCTGAGCACCCTGATGAGCAGGTATGCGTTGGCGGAGCTGCAGGCCCGCGGCGTCGACGTGCGGCTGGATACTCGTCTGGTCTCCTGCGTCGACGGGCACGTGGTGCTCTCCGACGGTACCGAGCTCGAGGCGGACACGGTGGTGTGGACCGCCGGGGTCCGGCCGCACCCGATGCTGACCCAGACCGACCTGCCGCTGGGGGAGAAGGGTCACGTGCGGTGCGAGGAGACCTTGGCGGTCGCCGGCGTGGCCAACGCCTGGGCCGCCGGGGACTGCGCGGCGGTCCCCGACCTGTCCCGCGGCACCGGGGACTGGTGCCCACCGACGGCTCAGTACGCCGTCCGCCAGGCCAAGGTGCTGGCCGCGAACGTGGTGGCGTCCTTGCGCGGGGAGCCGCTGACGACCTTCCACCATGCCAACCTCGGTACGGTCGCCAGCCTCGGGTTGTACCGCGGGGTGGCGCAGATCCTCGGGGTGCACCTGCACGGTTTTCCCGCCTGGTTCGCCCACCGCACCTACCACCTGTACGCGGTGCCGACCTGGAGCCGCAAGGCCCACACGGTCGCCGACTGGACCTTGGCGCTGGTGTTCCGCCGGGAGCTGACCTCACTGGGAACCCTGCACGATCCGCGTGCCGGGTTCGCCGAGGCCGCCGGCGTGGGTCCGAGCGCCGAGGCCAGCAGGGCGAGCGTGTCGGGTTCCGCGGGCGTGCGACCTCGGCCGGTCATCGGGGACGGCCCGGGCCGTCCCCGTCGACGAGGACGGTCCCGGCCACGGGCAGCGGGAGGAGGGTCTGGTACGCCGGTGTGAGGCGCCGGCTCGGGACCACCCGAGAGGCCCGACCCCGCCCCCGTAGCCCAACGCAGAGGCAGACCCCTTAAAAGGGTCCCAGTGTGGGTTCGAGTCCCACCGGGGGCACCCAGCCCTACACAATGCGAACCTTTCAGCGCTATTGCCAGGGGCAGCCATCGTGCTACCGGCGCCGCACGCCAAGATCCGCCGTGGTGGATACCGCAGGCCCGGGGCCTGAGCCGCTCTCCCACACTCCGAGCGGGATTACCGGCGGGCGACTCGGAACCGTCTGACGTGGTCGACCCGGTCGATGGGCCTGTTCGTCGTCAGCGCGAGAAAGATCATTCGGGGCGAGCCCTGGGTGCCCGAGGGAGACTCCTCGCCGCTCGGCTGCGAGCGGCGCGATCCAGCAAGAGGGCTGTCGCGGATAGCGACCCCTGACCGGGCAGTTCAGCGGGCGGGGTATACGGGACGGTCCCAGCCGGGGCCCCTGCCTGACCAGCGGCGTTCCCGTGGGGGGTTGGTCTAGTGGGACGAGGTGCGTTGTTGCCGAGGAGTGGGCCACGCTGCCGGTGGCACCGGTCACCGGGAGCCCGAACCGAGGGGTCTCGAAGCCCCGGCTCGGTCCGCTACTCCCCGACGG
>JAJYSQ010000150.1 GCA_021793495.1 Actinomycetes bacterium | reverse complement strand
CGCTGCTGGGCATGGTGGACGCCGCGGTGGGCGGCAAGACCGCGATCAACACCGCCGAGGGCAAGAACCTGGTGGGCGCATTCCACCCGCCCGCCGGGGTGCTCGCCGACCTGGCCACCCTGGAGACCCTGCCGGTGCACGAGTTCGTCAGCGGGCTGGCCGAGGTGGTCAAGACCGGGTTCATCGCCGACCCGCGGATCCTCGAGCTGATCGAGGCCGACCCAGCCGTGGCCGCCGACCCCACCGGTCCGCTGGTCGCCGAGCTGGTGGAGCGGTCCGTACGGGTCAAGGCCGCGGTCGTCGCCGGGGACCTGCGGGAGACGACCGCCTGGGACGCCGGGGTGGTCAGCCGCGAGGTGCTCAACTACGGTCACACCCTGGGCCACGCGATCGAGCGGGCCGAGTCCTACCGGTTCCGACACGGGGCGGCGGTGAGCATCGGCATGGTGTTCGCCGCCGAGCTGGCCCGGCTGGCCGGGCGGCTGGACCCGGCGGTCGTCGCGCGCCACCGTGACCTGCTGGGCGCCCTCGGGCTGCCCACCAGCTACCAGGCCGACGCGTGGCCGGGCCTGCTGGAGACGATGCGGGTGGACAAGAAGAGCCGCGGGGACCTGCTGCGCTTCGTCGTGCTCGAGGGGCTGGCCCGGCCCGGGATCCTCACCGGGCCCGACCCGGTGCTGCTGGCCGCCGCGTACGACGAGGTGAGCCGGTGACCGCGCCGAGGCGCCCCGTCCTGGTGCTCAACGGGCCGAACCTCGCCCGACTGGGCTCCCGGGAGCCCGAGGTGTACGGCTCGGCCACGCTGGCCGACCTGGCGCAGGCCTGCCGGGTGGCCGGCGAGGAGCTGGGACTGGCCGTCGAGGTGCGCCAGACCGACGACGAGGCCGAGCTGATCGGCTGGCTGCACGAGGCCGCCGACACCCGTACCCCGGTGGTGCTCAACCCTGCCGCTTTCACCCACTACTCCTACGCCCTGAGCGACGCGATCGCCCAGCGCACCGCCCCGCTGGTCGAGGTCCACCTGACCAACCCGGCGACCCGCGAGGCGTTCCGGCACACCTCGGTGGTCGCCGCCGTGGCCACCGGGACGATCGCCGGTTTCGGCCTGGACTCCTACCGGCTGGCCCTGCGAGCCGTGGCCGGGCTGGCCAGCCCGGCTGACACGGCCAGCCCGGCCGATCACCCGGCACCGGCCCGAGGAGCCTGATGCCCCAGCAGCATGCGGTGCGCCGTGACCGGCTGCGCGCCCTGCTCGCCGAGCAGGACCTCGACGCGGCGCTGATCACCCACCGGGTGAACGTCCGCTACCTGACCGGGTTCACCGGGTCCAACGCCGCCCTGCTCGTCACCGCCAGCACCGCGGTGCTGGCCACCGACTCCCGGTACGCGGTGGCCGCCGCCGAACAGGCCTCCGACGTCGAGGTGCTGCTGGCCCGGGGGGTCGCAGCGTCCCTGGCCGAGCGGGTCGAGCGCGAGCAGGTCGCCCGGGCCGGGTACGAGACCCACGTGCTCAGCATCGACGACGCCCGGGCCGTCGAGCAGGCATCGCCCACCGTGACCTGGACCAGCCTGGGACGGGCCGTCGAGGCCCTGAGGACGGTCAAGGACGACACGGAGCTGGAGCTGCTGGGCCGGGCCACGGCCGCCGGGGACGCCGCGCTGACCGACCTGCTGGGCGGGCTGACCGTCGGGCAGAGCGAGCGGCGGATCGCCCGGCGCCTGGAACGGCTGCTCGTCGAGCACGGCGCCGACGCGGTCGGCTTTCCCACGATCGTGGCTGCTGGTCCGCACGGGGCCATGCCGCACCACGAGCCGTGCGACCGGCCGGTGGGCCGCGGGGAGCTGGTCACGATCGACTTCGGCGGCCAGGTCGGGGGGTACCACGCGGACTGCACCCGTACGGTCCTGGTCGGTGCCGCGCCGGAGCAGTGGCAGGCCGAGCTGTACGAGCTCGTACGCACCGCCCAGCAGGCCGGGACCGCGGCACTGGCCCCGGGGGCCCGGGCCGCCGACGTCGACGCCGCGGCCCGCCGGATGATCGAGCAGGCCGGGTACGGCGAGGCGTTCGGCCACGGCCTGGGCCACGGCGTCGGGCTGGAGGTCCACGAGGAGCCGCTGCTGGCCGCCTCCTCCCCGGCTACACTGACAGATCGTGTGCCGCTGACCGTCGAACCGGGGGTGTACCTCCCGGGTCGGGGTGGGGTCCGCATCGAGGACACCCTCGTGGTCCGTCCAGGCGGTCCTGAGCTGCTCACCACCACCACCAAGGACCTGCTCGTCCTGGGTTGAGAACCGTGCCGATGGCGCGGGAGGCCCAGGGCGGGCGCCGACCCGCGTGCAGGAGAACCGACCCGTGGCCAGCACCAACGACCTGAAGAACGGCCTGGTACTCAACCTCGACGGCCAGCTGTGGACCGTCGTGGAGTTCCAGCACGTCAAACCCGGCAAAGGCGGTGCCTTCGTACGGACGAAGCTGAAGAACGTGCTGTCCGGCAAGGTGGTCGACAAGACGTTCAACGCCGGGGTCAAGGTGGACACGGCCACCGTGGACAAGCGCAGCATGACGTTCCTGTACAAGGACGGCAACGACTTCGTGTTCATGGACACCGAGACTTTCGAGCAGGTCACCGTGCCCGAGGCCACCGTCGGCGAGGCGGCGAACTTCCTGCTGGAGAACCAGGAGGCGGTCGTCGCCCAGCACGAGGCCAGCCCCATCTACCTGGAGCTGCCCGCCTCGGTCGAGCTGGTCATCACCTACACCGAGCCTGGCCTGCAGGGCGACCGGTCCACCGGGGGGACCAAGCCAGCGACCCTGGAGACCGGGTACGAGATCGGCGTGCCGCTGTTCCTCACCACCGGCGAGAAGGTCAAGGTGGACACCCGTACCGGTGCCTACCTCGGCCGCGTCAACGGCTGAGTCGGCCCGGCCACCGTGGGCGCCCGTAGCAAGGCCCGCAAACGCGCCCTGGACGTGCTGTTCGAGTCCGAGGCCCGTGGCGTGGACCCGCTGACCACCCTCGCCGACCGGGCGGCCGAGGCACATCCGCCGCTGAACCCGTACACCCGCACCCTGGTCGAGGGGGTGGTGGCCCACGCCGAGCAGATCGACCAGCTGCTGGCCACCTACAGCCAGGGGTGGGCCGTGGACCGGATGCCGGCGGTGGACCGCGTGGTGCTCCGTCTGGGGGTGTACGAGCTGCTGTGGGCCGACGACGTGCCGGACCCGGTCGCGATCAGCGAGGCGGTCGAGCTGGCTCAGTCGCTGTCCACCAGCGAGTCGCCGGGGTTCGTCAACGGGCTGCTGGCCCGGGTGCGGGAGATCAAGCCCACGCTGGTGCCGTGATACCGGGGCTCAGGCGTGCAGGGGGCTACTCACGGGTTGGGGCTCAGGCGTGCAGGGCGCGACGCGCATCCGGGTCCAGCACCCCCCAGGTGATCAGCTGCTCGGTCAACGAGCTGGGGCTCTGGTCGTAGATCACCGCGAGGGTGCGCAGGTCGTCCTGGCGGATCGACAGGACCCGGCCGTTGTAGTCCCCGCGCTGCGCCTGGATCGTCGAGGTGTACCGGGCGAGCGGGCCGGCCTTCTCCGCGGGGATCGCCGAGATCCTCTCCAGGTCGAGGATGAGCCGGGGTGCGGGCTCGGCGGCCGCCCCCGGAGCGGCGTCCGGCAGCAGCTCCGAGACGGGGACGCCGTAGAACTCGGCCAGCTCGGCCATCCGCTGCACGGTGACCGCACGGTCCCCGCGCTCGTACGAGCCGATGACCACGGCCTTCCACCGCCCCTTCGACTTCTCCTCCACCCCATGCAGGGACAACCCCTGCTGGGTACGGATCGCCCGCAGGCGGGCGCCGAGCGCTTTGGCATAGTCCGACGACATGATTGCCCCCTGCAGTGATGACTGGGGTCGGTGACCTCCGAGATATGTTCACGCAGAGTGACCGAATCGTCAAGCCCGTGCGGTGAGTCGGGGTTGGTTCAGCACGCGCGGTGACCATCTTCGGGGGTGCTACGGTGACGATGCTCGACGCCGTACGCACCAGGCTCGCACCACGCCACACCGTGCCGGCCCGGTGCTCGGACATCCTTTAATGGCCCGTCCTGTGAGGCGGGCAAGGAGGTCGGATGACTGTGCCTGCCACGCCGGAAGATCCTGTGCTCGACGATGGCACGCCCGAGGATCTCGCGCCCGGTCTCCTACCGCCGCGTACCGTGCTGGACGCCGCGGACATCGCGCGGGTGCTGACCCGGATCGCCCACGAGATCGTGGAGCGCAACCAGGGCCTGCGCGACCTGGTCCTGCTGGGCATCCCCACCCGCGGGGTGGCGCTGGCGCAGCGGCTGGGTGAACGGCTGGCCGCGATCGACCCGCAGGCCCCCGCGGTCTCGGCCGGGACGTTGGACATCACGATGTACCGCGACGACCTGCGACTGCGTCCGGCTCGAACCCTGGGCCGCACCCATGTGCCCGACGGCGGCATCGACGAGGTGGTGGTGGTGGTGCTGGTCGACGACGTGCTGTTCTCCGGACGCACCGTGCGAGCCGCGCTGGACGCGATCGGCGACCTCGGCCGACCGCGGGCCGTGCAGCTGGCCGTGCTGGTCGACCGCGGGCACCGCCAGCTGCCGATCCGCGCCGACTACGTGGGCAAGAACCTGCCCACGTCGCTGCAGGAGACGGTCGCGGTCCGGCTCGCCGAGACCGACGGGGTGGACGCGGTGCTGCTCGGTCATGCACAGACCCGGATGGCGGGGGGTCCGGCGTGACCCGGCACCTGCTCTGCGCCGACGACCTGTCCCGCGACGACGCCCTGCTGGTCCTGGACACCGCCGCGGAGATGGCTGCGCTGGCCGAGCGCCCGATCAAGAAGCTGCCGACCCTGCGCGGCCGCACCGTGGTCAACCTGTTCTACGAGGACTCCACCCGGACGAGGATCTCCTTCGAGGCCGCGGCCAAGCGGCTGTCGGCGGACGTGATCAGCTTCTCGGCCAAGGGCTCGAGCGTGTCCAAGGGCGAGAGCCTGAAGGACACCGCGCTGACCCTGGAGGCGATGGGCGCGGACGCGGTCGTGGTCCGTCACCCCTCCGCCGGGGCGCCGCACCGGCTGGCGCACGCCGGGTGGGTCCGGGCCTGCGTGCTCAACGCCGGGGACGGGACGCACGAGCACCCCACCCAGGCGCTGCTCGACGCGTACACCCTGCGCCGGCACCTGTCGGGCGGGGTGGGAGACCTCGCCGGGCGGCACGTGGCCATCGTCGGCGACATCCTGCACAGCCGCGTGGCCCGATCCAACGTCCGGCTGCTGACCACGCTGGGGGCGCACGTCACCCTGGTCGGCCCGCCCACGTTGATCCCGGTCGGCACCGACGAGTGGCCGGTGGCCATGGGGTACGACCTGGACGCGGTGCTGCCCAGCGTGGACGCGGTGATGATGCTGCGGGTGCAGCGGGAGCGGATGGACGCCGCATACTTCCCGTCGGAGCGCGAGTACAGCCGCCGGTACGGTCTGGACGCCCGGCGACTGGGGCTGCTCGCACCGCACGCGCTGGTGCTGCACCCGGGGCCGATGAACCGCGGGTTGGAGATCAGCGCCGAGGCCGCGGACTCGACCCGCTCGGTGGTCGTCGAGCAGGTCGCCAACGGGGTCAGCGTGCGGATGGCGGTGCTGTACC
>JAJYSQ010000149.1 GCA_021793495.1 Actinomycetes bacterium | reverse complement strand
CGTAGGCGAGCCGCCCTTGATCTCAGAGAGGTCAACTCGGCAACGGGACGACCTGGCGGCGACGGAGGCTCACCCATTGATTGCTACATTCGGTGCCAGGCCGTACGGAAAGTGCGACCCCTGTGGAGGGAGACGGGTAGATGTTCGCTCTCGTGGTGAGGTTCGACCTGAAGGACGAGGACGCCGCTGACGCATTTGACAGCTTGGTGTCGCGCACGGCGGAAGGCATCGCCCAGCATGAGCCAGGAACACTCGTGTACGCAACGCATCGCGTCGCTGGTGAGCCGCTGGCCCGGGTGTTCTACGAGGTCTACGCGGACCGTGAGGCGTTTGAGGAGCATGAACGACAGCCGCACACGTTGACGTTCCTGTCAGACCGTGAGAATTACGTCGCGTCGTCGCGTGTCGAGTTCCTGGAGGACGGGCCGTCTAAGGGTCTCCCCCGCCAGGTGACCGATGACTGACGAAGCTAAGGCGTTCGGCCAGAAGGTCGCGCTACTTCGGAAGCGGCGTGGCCTTTCGCAACGGGAGTTTGCCGCGCTGATCAGTCGGTCTGAGGCGTGGGTCTCCCAAGTGGAGCGTGGGGCTCGCCGGATCGACCGCATGTCTGTGCTCGAATCGCTAGCCAACGCTCTCGGCGTGCCGCTGTCGGAGATCGCGCCGGAGAAGCCCGTTGTCGCTGCCCAGCATGAGCGTCCGGCACCGGCTGTCGATCTCACGCTGGCGCTCAGCTCCAGCACTGCGCTAGCTGCGGTCTTCGGAGAACGGGCGTCCTCGGGCATGACTGAGCTAACCGAAGCAACCGAGCAGGCCTGGTCATTCGTCCACGCTGCAGAGTATCAACGCGTTAGCGACCTCATGGTGCAGTTGCTGCCTGAACTTGAGTTCGCCGCCCGTAGCGCCGAGGGCGATACACAGAGGGCGATTTATGCCGCACTCGCCCGTGCGTATCACGCATGCGCATCAGTGCTCACTAAGCTGGGTGAGCCCGCCGGTGCATGGGTCTCAGCAGATCGTGCTATTGCGGCGGCGGAACGCTCCGGCGATGCGCTTCTGATGGCCGAGGGCGCTTTCCGGCTCACCCTGGTGTTTCAGGGATCGCGGCAGTTCGCACAAGTGGTTAGTACCGCCTCCACGGCCATCCGAGCTCTGGCTGGCAAGGTCGAGACTGGTGACCCGGCGGCTATCTCGCTCGCCGGCGCACTGCATCTTCAGCTCGCCGTTGCGGCAGCGCGGAGAAATGAGCATCAAGTGGCGTATGACGAACTCGCGGCTGCGGACGATCTCGCTGAGCGACTCGGCTTCGACCGCAACGACTACGGAACCGAGTTCGGTCCGACCAACGTGAAGCTGCACTATGCGTCAGTAGCCGTGGAGCTGGGTGATGCTGGACGCGCCATCCAGGTGGGTGAAGAACTCGACGCCTCGGACCTATCGCCAGAGCGCCGCGCCCGTTTGTTGGTCGAACTAGCTCGCGCACATGCTCAACGACGTGATGTTGACCGCGCTGTGGCCTGCATAGATGAGGCGTTCTCTATCGCTCCTGAGCAGATCAGCGGGCATCCAGTGGTGCACGCGCTGGTCCGGGATCTTCAGCATGTGGGCGGCGGCAACCGAGCAGCATTGACGGCACTGATGGGACGCCTAGGTATCTGAACGCCTCCACGACCCGTACTGAAAGTATTGACCCGTACTGAAAGTACGGGTACCTTCGTCGTATCGATCTCTCCTGCCCGACGACGGAGGTACCGCGATGACAGTGCAGGCGATTCCAGAAACAATCACGGCGGTCTTGCGACCGGCGCGGTACAACTACGCCCAGGTGTGTATCGCGTGCGATACACGCTGGTGCACGTCGGCTGAGTGCCTTGCCTGGTACGAGGCGTCGGTATGGCAGGTGTGCCATCGGTGTGACGGGTTCACCTTCGTCGGGTTGAACCCATGTGGTTGCTTCCACGGCCTGGAAGAGGCGTCGCCGGAGAGTGCGGCTGAGGCCTCGCGCCGGGTCTTGCCGATTCGTCCCTCGTTCTACGACGAGGACGCCGAGCCGGTGCGGGTTCTGCCTCGTCGGTGGGCCAACTGATGGCCAGCCAACTTCTCGAACGTGTGTCGGCTGGGCCCATGCTTCGCCCGCCCCGGCTGAACTACGCCCAGGTATGCCTGTACTGCGAGGTCAGGTGGTGTGAGTCGCCGTCATGTGTAGCGATGCACGAGGCGTCGGTGTGGCGCGTGTGCACGCTGTGTGACGGGTTCGGCTGGATCACCCAGGCTGAGCATTGCTCGTGCCTGAACGGTCTGGAAGAGGCCACCGTTGCGACGACCGACGACGCGGTTCACCGGGTGTTGCCGGACCGTCCTGCGTGGCACAGCGACGGCGACGAGATCGCCGATGGCCCGTGCCCGGTGGCGTCGTTCACTGTGGTCGGTGGACCTGAGTGGCCGGGGTCGCTGGGATGGTGACTCGGCCCGTGCTCACTGACGAGATGGTCCGGTCAGCGGCGGTCAGTGTGGGGGTGTGTGTCCGTCCGGTGCTGGCGCGGGTGACTGACACCGTGACTGGTGACGTGCGCACCGTGACGATCCCTTGCGGGGCCACTCGCGAGTCGGTGTGTCCCTCGTGCGCGGACCGGGCACGCCGTCTGCGGATGCAGCAATGCCGCGAAGGCTGGCATCTGGAAACCGAACCCGAACCGGCCACGAGCGCCGACCTCGACACCTGCCCCGCCACCGACGATGACGATGCTGATGACGACGATGAGGAGGAATCGTCTCGTCGGGTGCGCTCCACGCGGCGGCGTCAGGACGTGGCGGACCTGCCCCGGCTGCCGGTGAATTCCCGCACCGTGGGTCGCACGTTCCACGCCCCGGACGGCAAGACCTACCGCCCGTCGATGTTCATCACGCTGACGATGCCGTCGTACGGGCGGGTCACTAGCGAGGGTGTGCCGGTCGACCCGGAAACGTATGACTACCGGCGTGCCGCGCTGGATGCGATGCACTTCCCGAAGCTGATCGACCGGTTCTGGCAGAACCTGCGCCGCGCCACCGGCTACTCGGTGCAGTACTTCGCCGCCGTCGAGCCACAGCGCCGTCTCGCTCCGCACCTGCACGCCGCGATCCGTGGAGCGATCCCGCGTGCCGTGCTCAAACAAGTGGCAGCGGCGACGTATCACCAGGTGTGGTGGCCGCCGTGCGAATTCCGCGTCTACGGCCCTGAGAACCCCCCGAGGTGGGACGAGCACCAGGAAGGCTACGTCGGCCCGGACGGGTTGCCCCTGCCGAGCTGGGAAGAAGCACTCGAACTGCTCGACGGCGACATGGACGCCGAACCGGTGCACGTACTGCGCTTCGGCACCCAGGTCGACATGCAAGGCGTCATCGCCGGAACACCGCTGGCTGACCGGGCAGTCGGGTACCTCACGAAGTACCTCACCAAGAACATCACCGACGCCATCGACGCCGACGACATCAGCCCGGTCTCGGCAGCTCGCCGCGCACACATCGACCGGTTGGCCCGCGAAGTGAAGTGGCTGCCCTGCTCACCCACCTGCGCGAACTGGCTGCTCTACTCCACCCAACCGAAAGACGCACGCCCCGGCCTCAAACCAGGCCGATGCCGGTCGAAAGCCCATGACCGCGACCACCTCGGCCTCGGCGGCCGCCGCGTCCTCGTCTCCCGCCGCTGGACTGGCAAAACGCTGACCCAACACCGCGCCGACCGATCCGACATTGTCCGCGCCGCCCTCCAAGCCGCTGGCGTCGAAATGGACGACCACGACGAACTTTCGGCAATCGCCACCACCGGAGACGGCCAGCCCCGCTACATCTGGTCCGCGCTGCGCCCCGGCGACCCCGACGCCCCCTCATACAAGTGGATCATCGGCAAGGCCATTGCCCAACGCCAACGCTGGCTCAACCAATACGAGCAGGCCAAACAACGCGCTCGACCACCAACCGCCGATCTTTCGGCAACTACCCCTCCACACTCCCCGGAAGGAACCCGACCATGACGAACAAGGTCATCGACCTCGACACGCATCGGCGCGATGACGCTGAACTTCCCCTGCTGCTGTCCGTTCCTCGCGCTGCCGTCATGCTCGGCATTTCGCGGTCGGCGGCGTACCGGCTCACTGCTTCTGGTGAGTTGCCCTCGCGACGCCTGGGCGGTCGCGTCTACGTCGTCACTGATGCACTGCTCGCCCTGGTGAGCTGAAGTGAAGGGACACGTCTACCGGCGTGGGAAGACCTGGACGTACATCTTCGACGGGCCGCCGGATCCGCTGACTGGCGAACGACGCCAAATCAGCCGTGGCGGCTGGGCTACGGAGAAGGAAGCCTGGCGCGAGTGCCGCGTTGCGATGAGCCAGGTCGAGGAAGGCCGGTTCGTGCCGTCGTCACGGCGAACGCTCGGAAGCTACCTCCTGGAAGACTGGCTACCGGCTGTGAAGACCTCGACGGCTGCCACGACGTGGGGGAATTGGGACGTCTATGCCCGCGCTTACGTCGTGCCGGTGCTGGGCAAGGTCCGGCTGCAAGAGCAGCTAACGGCCCCGAGGCTGCAAGCGTTCTATGCGCACCTGCTGAAAGAAGGCCGGATCAAGCCGGACCTCTCGTCAGCGATGTACGAAGCGTGGAGCTCGGGCAAGACACAAGGGAAAGAGCCAACTGCGGCGCAGATCGCAGCGCAGACCGGCGCGTCTGTCCGTACTGCTCGGGCCGCTATCCGTCGTTTCCGCGATGGCCGGATACCCGAGGGCAAAGGCACCGGGCTGAGTTCGAAGACGGTGCGCAACATTCACACGATGCTCCACAAGGCGCTCGCTGATGCAGTCCGCTGGCGCTACGTGACCACGAACGTCGCCGAAGATGTGAACCCGCCGCGACTCGCCCGCCGGCGCCCGACTGTCTGGACTCCGGATCAGACCCGCCAGTTCCTCCAGTTCGTCCGCGACGACCGCTTCTACGCGCTGTATCTGCTGGCAGCGACCACCGGCCTACGCCGATCCGAATTGTGCGGCCTGTCGTGGCCCGCGCTAGACCTCGATGCGGGCACAGTCTCCGTCGAGCCGGACACACTTGTCGTGGTCAATGGCAGAGCACAGGCGAGCGACGGTAAGACCGATCAGGCACCGCGGCTGCTCGCACTCGATCCCGCCACCATCGCCGCGCTTCGTGAACGCCAGGACGCCCAACGCGAGGAACGGGCCGCGTTCGGTGTCGACTACCGCGACACTCAACGCGTCTTCACGTGGGAGGACGGACGTGACGTGCATCCGGACGTGATCAGGCAGCGATTCAACCGGCTCGCTGCGCGCTGCGGACTGCCACCCATCCGGCTCTACGACATGCGCCACAGCTACGCGACGGCTGCGCTGAAGGCGGGCGTACACCTGAAGATCGTCAGCGCCAGGCTCGGCCACGCCTCGGAGACGTTCACCGCTCGGGTGTACCAACACGCGCTTCCAGGCATGGACCGTGAGGCCGCGAACTCGGTGGCTGCGCTGCTCGTCGTCGATGACGCCGTTAGCAAATCCGTTAGCACGGACCACGAAAACGGCCCCGAAGGATGATCCTTCGGGGCCGTTCGTGGTGGTAGCGGGGGCAGGATTTGAACCTGCGACCTCTGGGTTATGAGCCCAGCGAGCTACCGAGCTGCTCCACCCCGCGTCGCACTGACAAGGATACGGGACAGT